>DATDFH010000286.1:0-3216 GCA_036522715.1 Verrucomicrobiia bacterium | reverse complement strand
GGGACGCGTGGCTCGCGTTGCTCACGCGGCTCTCGGGGTGGACGGGGTTCGCGGGGCGGACGGGCTTCACCGCGTTCACGGGGTTCCCCGCGCTCGCCACGGCCACGCGGGGTGTGCCCTTGTTCTTCTCGCGCCAAGCGGGCGCGCAAGGCGGCTTCACGGGCGGTCACGTCATCGACGAGTTGTCCCGGCGTGGGTTCCGCCGCCTGCGGCTCGACCGCAGACGATGCTTCCGGCTCGTCCTCGGTGTGCGGGGGGAGTCCGCCGGATGCCACCTCGCCCGCTTTCACGGGCGTTTCTCCGGCGACGGGGGCGCCGATGGGCCGTGGGCGCGAACGGCCGCGGCCCCCACGCCGACCACGACGGCGGCGGCGTGCTTGTTCCGGCGTATCGGACGACGACGATTCGGATTCAGCGCTCATTGACTGAGCACTTAATCGCTGGCGGCGGGCGCAAATGCAATGAGATTGTTGACCGCCCCGCGGCGTTGGAAAACGGGCTTGCCTGCCAAGGGGAAACCGGCTTCACTCGGCGCGTGGAATCCCCGTTTCGAATCAACTGTACCGGCACGTGGTCGTACGCCATCGTGCTGCTGCCGTATTTCGTGATCCTCGCCGGGTTCATCTGGTATTACCGGATTTTGTGGCGGTTCCGGACGTGGGAGTCGTTCCTCCTGATGGCGTGCGCGATGTTCCTGGTGCTGGGACTGGGTTTCGAGTGGATTGCGCAGATGTTTTACGCGTGGACGTTTCCGCCAGGGCGGTTCTTTTTTGACCTGGAGATTCCCATCTTCGGCTGGCTCACGCACAACCGGGTGCCGTTCGAGGAATTGCTCTGGATCGCGGTGGTGATCCCGCTCTTCTACTACCTGTTCCTTTGGGCCACGCTGGTGTTCTACGACATCATCTACGTCGTCGATGAACAGGGGAAATTCTACAAGAAGGAGGAACGCTGGGCGGGATTCTTCAAAGAGACGCACATTTGTGTCCGGAACAAGGGCGAGCGCGGACAGGACAAGGAAAAGAAGCTGGCCACCCGCCGGGCAGGTATCATCGCCCGCAAGATCCAGCCCCACTACGAACGTTACGAACGTTGGCGAAAACGGCATGAAACTCCGCCAGCCAATCCGTCCTGAGGCACGCCTCCACCTGACGACGCCGCTGCACGTGCTGCTGGTGGGCGTGTGCATCGTGGCCGGCGTGTGGCTTTACGCGCGGGGCTACACCTACGAGGGTTCGGTGCTGGCCTACATGCTCGGCGGGGTGATCTTCGCGTATCCGTATTACTCGGCGCGCTTCACGAGCTGGATGACCTTTCTGGTGCTCGGCTCGCTGGTGCCGGCCACGATCTGGTTGCAGAACAAAGGCGTGGAGAACGTGCTCTGGACATATCCGGTCGAGAAACCGCTGCTGCTTCACCACATCACCAAGACGGGTGAAGGTTTCTGGCGCTGGTCACGCCATCTCTGGCTGGGCAACGACATGCCGGTGATGGAATACCTTTTCTATCCGCTGTTCGGACTCTTCCACATGACAGGCTTTGCGCTCTACACGCACTTCGTGCCCACGCACCGCTTTGAAGAGGAGCACCGCTGGCTGCGGCACGCGTTCCTTGGCTTCATGATTCCGCTGTTCGCTGTGTTCATTTGGGTCTATTTCAAATTCCCCAATCCGAACGCAACGGACTACACCTACTGGATGACCGGGCTGATCGGATTCGCGACGACGTTTCTGTGCTGGGCGGTCAGCGGGGGATTCAAGAGCTACACGCGGACGCCGGCATTCTGGATCTGGGCAATCGGCGTCGGGCTGGGCTTCATGACCGCGTGGGAGTTTTTCCACGTCTGCATCAACCACGACTGGGTTTACAACTTGAAGAACACCTTCCCCGCCGCCTACGAGTTCAACGGCGCGGGCATCCCGTTCACCGACTTCTTCGGCTACCTCGTCACCGCGACCGTGTTCCAGGCGTTGATGTATTTCTTCATGACGCGGCTGGGGCACATTGTGGTGAAGAACACCGCGCTCGTTCCGTTTGCCTCGCAGCGCCACCGACCCAAATCGAATTCAACCCCACCGCCGTCATCACCGCCACCACCAACCCCGCCCGCTCCATGAAAGCTCCGATACTCCGCCAACTCTGGCCTACCACCGTCCTCCTCTCTCTAGGATTGTGGCAGCCTGGCGTGCAGGCCGTCGAAATGCCCTCGCCAGTTTCGCGCACGGCCGACATTTCGGAGTTTGACCTCGAAAAACTCATGCAGATCAAGGTGACCTCCGTCTCGAAACGGCCCGAGAGCTGGTTCGGCAGCGCCGCAGCCATCGATGTCATCATCGCCGAGGATATCCATCGTTCCAGCGCCAACAACCTGCCAGATGCGCTGCGCGGTTCGCCGGGACTGGCGGTGGCGCGGCAGGATTCGCACACGTGGGCCATCAGCCCGCGCGGCTTCAACAGCGAACTGGCCAGTAAGACCCTCGTGCTCATCGACGGTCGCAGCGTTTACGCCCCGCTCAATGCCGGCGTGTATTGGGACGCGCAAGACGTGGTGCTCGAAGACATCAACCGCATCGAAGTCATCCGCGGCCCCGGCGGCACGCTCTGGGGCGCCAACGCGGTGAATGGCGTCATCAACATCACCACCAAGGGCGCGAAGGACACCCAGGGACTGCTCGTCGAGGGCGGTGGCGGTTCGCTCGAACGCGACTTCGGCACGGTGCGCTACGGCGGGCAACTCGGCGACCACGCCTGGTTCCGAGTCTATGGAAAATATTTCGAGCGTGAAAACTTTCTTCTGCCCAACGGCGCAACTGCCGGCGACGCGTGGAACAAAGGTCAAGGCGGCTTCCGCATCGACTGGGAACCGTCCACCGCGAACACCTTCACCCTGCAAGGCGACCTCTACGAAGGCCACGAACACCAGACCCGGACGACGGCGGTTCCGCCGCCCGCCTTCGCGCAGATCACCAACACACTCGACCGGCTGGCTGGCGGCAACGTGCTCGGCCGCTGGACGCACAGCTTTAGCGCCGATTCGCAATTGAAGGTTCAACTCTACTTCGACCGCACCGAGCGCGAGTTTTTCATCCCGCAGGAGGAGCGCAGCACGGTGGACCTGGACGTCCAGCATCAGTTCCGCCTGTGCGACCGGCAGGAAATCGTCTGGGGCCTGGGCTACCGCTGGACCGGCGACTCGATGCGGACCAACTTCGCCAT
>DATDFH010000285.1:0-3524 GCA_036522715.1 Verrucomicrobiia bacterium | reverse complement strand
AAGCGCCTGCTGGTTGTCCTTGAACTCGCCGGTCTGCTTTGTCGTCGAGCATCCGACCGACAGAGCGGCCAGGATCGGAAAAAGGAGAGTGTGCTTGCGCATGGGCCATTCGTAGCAGCCGACCTGAGGAGGCTCAAACTTCTTCTTCCCGATTCAGAGTGAGCCTTCTTTCGTCGGCACCTACATCAGCTTGAGCTTAGGCAAGTCCTGCGAGTCCACAAGACCGACCGGCTCCTTCTTTGCGTTCACCACGATGAGGTCGTCGATGTTGCGCTCGTTGAAAATTTTCAGCGCCTCGGTAGCCAGCGCCTCGTCGCGGATGCAGATCGGGTTGGGCGTCATCACTGCCTTGAGCGGCTTCGCGAGCAACTCGCCATCGTCGGACATGCGGCGCCGGAAGTCGCCGTCGGTGAAGACGCCGGTGAGCTTGCCGCGCGCGTTCACGACGCTGAGGCTGCCGGACCTGGCGCTGGTCATCACGAACAGCGCGTCCTTCACGGAAAGAGTCTCTAGTGCGATGGCGTTGCGCTCGCCGGTGCGCATGATGTCGCGCACCTTCACGAGCAGCGCCCGGCCAATGGCGCCGGACGGATGGTAGCGTGCGAAATCTTTCTGCGTGAAACCGCGCGCTTCGAGGACGGCCATCGCCAGTGCGTCGCCCATGACGAGCGTCGCCGTCGTGCTGGCGGTCGGCGCGAGATTGAACGGGCAGGCTTCCTTGGGCACGCGAACGTTTAGCACCACGTCGCTGTGGCGCGCGACGGTGGACTTGGGGTTGCCCGTGAGCGCGATGATCTTCACCGAAAACCGACGCAGCGCTGGCAACAGGTGGATCAACTCCTCCGACTCGCCCGAGTAACTCAGCGCGAGCATCAGGTCGCCGTCGTTGACGATGCCGAGGTCGCCGTGGAGCGCATCGACACTGTTGAGCACGACGCTGGTGGACCCGGTGCTGGTGAGCGTGGCGGCGATCTTCTGACCGACGTTGCCCGACTTGCCGATGCCGACGATGACGATCTTACGGCGCTGCTTCAGCGTTTCAGCCACAAGTTCCACCGCGCGGTCAAACGACGCATCGAGCCGCGCACGCACCGCTTTGAGCGCGGCCAGTTCGATGTCGAACACGCGGCGGGCATTGGCGAGATGGCTCATGAGCGATGCGATGCCGGCTTGGCACCGGATGCCGCGCGGCGCTTCTTCGTCGGCTTGGTGATCGGCGGCGGGATCATGTTGGTGTGAAAGCCAATCTCGCGCTTGTCGACCCTGCGTGCGTCGAGGTTCGTCATCAACCCCCGGATGGCAGCGAACACAATTTTGAAACGGCCGTCATACTTTCGTTCGAGTGTGTCGAGGCGGCGGGCGAGATCCGCGTTTGAAGCAAGCATTTGCCGGAGCCGCACAAACGTCTTGATGATCACCACGCTCATCTCCACGGCGCGCGGACTGTTCAGGACGTTCGCGGCCATCAACGCGCCGTGCTCGGTGAAGGCGTAGGGCAGATATTTGACATTCTCGCCGCGCTTCAAGGTCACAAATTGTGACCTTGAACGAAACGACGCCAAGGCCTCCTGAGCGCTGAGTTGAAACATGAATTCCACGGGGAAACGGTCGTGGTTGCGCTTGACGGCCTGGTTCAACACCTTGGTCGCGACGCCGTAGAGTCGCGCCAAGTCCGCATCGAGAATCACCTTCTGCCCGCGGATGAGGAGAATCAGGCTCTCAATCGCGGGCAAGGCGATGACTTCGCGGCTGGTTGATTTGCTTTTCATGCCTTGAGAGTTGGCCAACGTTTGCGATCACCTTCATCGTTGCTTGTCATGCGGTCACGATTTGTGACCGCCTCATGCCGAGGTGTCTTCATGGCGTTCAAGGTCACAAATTGCGACCTTGAACAAATCCGCCGCTCACCGCACGCACGCTCGAGGTTCCAAACTGGCACCTCAAGTTTTTAATCCGTATTCGGATACGACCCGAGCACCTTCACGAAGCTGCACTGCTCCTCCAGGCCGGCGATGGCTTTCGCCACCTTGCGGTCGCTCATGTGGCCGTAGCAATCGACGAAAAAGTAATACCCCCACACCTTCCGCTTGCTCGGGCGCGACTCGATCTTGGTCATGTTGAGGCGGTGGCGGCGAAACGGAGCGAGCGCCTTGTGCAGCGCGCCGACCTCGTCGCGGATGCTGAGCATAAGGCTGGTGCGGTCGCGACCGGTGGGCGGCGGACATTTTCGGCCGAGCACGAGGAAACGCGTGGCGTTGGCGGAGTTGTCCTGGATGTCGTGTTCGAGCACGGGCACGCGATAAGTCTCGGCGGCGAGCAGGCCGGCGATGGCGCCCGAATTTCGCTCGGCTGCGGCGCGCTCGGCGCTGCGGGCGTTGGAGGAAGTCTCGATCAACTCGGCGTGCGGGAAATTTTTGTGAACCCACGAGCGGCACTGCGCGAGCGTTTGCGGGTGGACAAATAATTTTTTGATTTGCTCGCGTCGGTAACGGCTCACCAGGCAATGCGAGATCGGCAGCACGATCTGCGAGACGATCTTCTGTTCGCTATCGACGAACATGTCGAGCGTGTGCGTGACGACGCCCTCGGTGGAATTCTCAACCGGCACGACGCCGTATTCAGCGCGGCCCTTGGCGACCTCGTTGAACACGTCGGCGATGGTCTTTTGCGCGGCGTAGCGCAGGCTGGAGCCGAACCGCTGGATCGCCGCCTGGTGCGTGAAGGTCGCCTCGGGGCCGAGGTAGGCGATGTGCATCGACTTCTCGAGCGCGAGCGCGCTGGACATGATCTCGCGGTAGATCGCCTTGAGCGAATCGTTGGTGATGGGTCCCTTGTTGCGCCGGGCAATGCGCCGGAGCACCTGGTCTTCGCGGTGCGGCGCATAAATCTCCTCGCCGTGTTTGAGCTTGATGGCGCCGATCTCGAGGACGTGCTTCGTGCGCTCGTTGAGGAGCTTGACGAGTTGGGCGTCGAGTTTGTCGATGGCCTGGCGGTGCTCAGGAATGGTCATCGAAATGGCGAATTGCGAATTACACGCCGCCCGCTGTCGATGGGGTCGTGGGTGAAGCTTCGGCAGCCCTTTGGCCTTCAACTTGTTCGAGCGTGAGTTGATCCGGCGGAACGGTCGCAAGACCCGGCTCCGCGGTAGTCAGGGACTCGGGTCGTTGCACGACGATCTTCCGCAACTCGTCGGCGGCAGGCAAACCTTCGAGGTTGGCGAGGCCGAAGTATTCGAGGAACAACGGCGTGGTGGTGTAGAGCGCCGGGCGGCCGACAACTTCAGCGCGGCCCGATTGTTCCACGAGTCCGCGCTCCAGAAGCGTCTGCATCGTGCCGTCCACGTTGACGCCGCGGATCTGCTCGATCTCGGCGCGCGTGACCGGCTGGCGGTAGGCGATGATGGCGAGGGTTTCGAGCGCGGGCTGCGAGAGGCGCGTCGCGCGATTCTTCTCGCCGACAAGCGTCTTGAGCCACGGGCCGTAATCGGGCTGCGTCACAAATTGCCACGCGCCCGCGACGCACAC
>DATDFH010000284.1:0-14803 GCA_036522715.1 Verrucomicrobiia bacterium | reverse complement strand
GGGACTCCGAACGGCGCCGGTGAGGCAATCGGCATCCCGAAAGAAAAGCGGTCCCGATGAATCGGGACCGCACTCCAAGACGCTGCCGCGCCGATGGCACCCCCACGGCGCGCGCCAGCGTCGTGGACTGCGCCAGTCTTCTGGCGCTTTGAGGTCGCGTCAGCAGGACCACAATAAACGCTGGCGAACGGTTCCCCGACGGTGGCTAACGGGTTTTCGATCCTGCCGAACGGGCTTTCAGCGTCGGCGGAGCCAAATCCGGTGACTTTCGCGGCATTTCCGACTCCCTCCACGGCACCGGGGGCGACCCCCGCGCGAAAGGGGGCGACCCCGGCGACGCCACCGACGCCCCCTTTTGCAAAGGGGGCGACCGCCACGCCGTCTCCGACGCCCCCTTTTGCAAAGGGGGCGACCCCCGCGACGCCACCGACGACCCCTTTGCAAAAGGGGGATCCCCCTTTGTTGTCAGCGACGCCCCCACGGCAAAGGTGGCGACCCTCATCAAAAAATGGGCACCCTCCATTGAGCGGAGGTCGCTTCCGGATGACTTTCCGATGGTGGCGGACGGTTTCCTCGTGACGGCCGGAGAGACTGGAACTTCCTTCACGACGCTGGAACCACGGCGGGTCACGGGCCGACGCGGGCGCGGTAGAAGCGGGTGGGATAGACGGCGCTGTCGGCGTCCTGCAACTGGATCATGCCGCCCACCGCGACGTTGGTGCTGACGGCGGTCCACTGAACAAGATTGGTAGAAGCCTCGATGACGTAGCTGGCGTTGTAGCTACCGGTGACCTGGAACTGGATCAATCCATTCACGGCGCGGGTGATCATGCCGAGGCGCGCGGGGCCGGCGACGATGGTGAGGCTGCCGGGCACGTAGCTCGCGCCGGCGACGGCCTGCGCGGCGGCGTTGGCGAGGAGGCCATTGGTCAACGTGATCGCGGTGGTGCCGACGGGCGCGTTGGAAGCGATGGTGAAGTAAAGGCTGGCGAGGACTCCGTTGGTCAACTGGGCGTTGCTGTAGGAATACACGACGACGCGGTTGGTCCCGTTGCCGAGGCTGCTGAGGAGGAGGTTGTGGTTCACGAGCGAATTCCCGCCGGCAATCGCGGTGGCGCCCAGCTTCGCGCCGTCGAAGAGCACGTCGTATTGCAGCGCAACCACGCCGGCGTCGCTGGTGAACTGGCCGGACACGGGAATAGTTGTGTCGGGGAAGCCGGCGTTGGTGCCGACGGTGAGCTGCGAGGCGGCGAAAAGGAGAGGAGCAGTGAAGAGGAGACAGGCGCACGCGAGGAAGGGCTTCAATGCGCTCGTGGCGGGAACGAGTTGCAAGAAAAGAACCCTCACCCCTGCCCTCTCCCAGAGGGAGAGGGGGAATCGTCGCCAGCCGGCTGGCATGATGAGCGCGCCCGTATCGTCGAGCGACGGGATGCGGTCCTCCCTCTCCCTCCGAGAGAGGGCCGGGGTGAGGGTCTGCATCACTTGCATCGTACCAATCACGTTCACGGCTTCATCAGTGCGCTCATGCTTCGCGACGCTCTAGCGCGTCCAGGCGTTGACCTTCACAACGACGTTCACGGGGATGACGACGTTGAAGACGGTCGTGACGGGATTCATCGAGGCGTTGTCCATGACGTTCGTGTAAACGATGGGGCTGCCCTGCTCCGGGGTGAGCACGACGGCGACGGGGATGGCCGCGTTGAAGTCCTGTGCGCGGACGGTCACGGTGCGGTTGCTGGTCGAGCCGTAGGGCAATTGCACGATCACGGGCGACGCCGCGCCGACGACGATGTTGCTCCCGGCCGCCTCGGTGATGTCGAGGCGCGGCAACGGAGTCGGGTTCACGATCATCAACGCGCCCGACGAGACGGTGGCGACGCCGGCGGGATAGGCGAAGTTCGCGGAGCGACGGTCGAGCGTGTCGAGCCGGATGCGGCCATCGCCGCCGTTGCCGCCGGTCACATTCAAACTGCCCGTGCCCGCCAGAACGGGCGCGACGAGGCGGATGGCGCCACCGCTGCCGTCATTGTAATAGGAGAACCCGGCGTATGCGTTGACGGTTCCAGCCACATCGATGCGAACATTGGAAGCAATCAGAATCGCGCCCCCGCCGCCGCCGCCGCCGAGGTTGGCGTCCTGACCGCCGCCGCCTGACCCGCCGACCATAGGCACGAGCAAAGGGCTTCCGTACGTGGAGCCTTTGTTTGTCGTATAGCCCCCCAAAGTTCCGTAACCGCCGGGGCCTGCACCAGCGGCGGTGGCATTTGCCGCCCCCGGCCGACCTCCGCCGGGTCCAAGGCCGGCGCCGGACTTGTTGAGTCCCTGGCCGGGATTGCCGCCATCAAATCCGCCCGGGCCGCCCAAGCCGCCGAACACGGCGGTCCCGTTTGCGCCGGTCACGTCGATGGTGCCGTTGATGGTCACGTTGCTCGTGGCGAGCAGATAGACCGGCGTGTTCAACGGGTTCTTGTTGAACTTCAACGTCGCGCCATTGGTGATGAAGATCGTCGTGCATTTGAAAATGCCGTCGGGCGGGAGGTTGAGCGTGGTGTTGCTCGTGATGTTCATCGGCCCGTAGGTGCCGTCGCTGCCCGAGTCGAACGTTTGGGCGGCCGCGGGCAGACAGGCGGCGCACACGAGGGCGAGGGTGAGGTGCTTTTTCATGGCAGGTTCGTTGGTTGAGATTCGGTTCATAAAGTTGCTGGAGGTTCAGGGGCCGGGCAGTTCGATGCTGACGGGCGGTTGGGCGATGAAGATGTTCAACTGGCTCGCGGCCGCGTCGCCGAAACCGGGCAGGTTCACCTGGACGGGTGGCCGGGCGATGAAGGTGTTGAAGAAACTGCTCGAGTTGGTCACGACGGTCAGCGACACCGAGACGGGCGGACTAGCGATGAAGGTATTGAGCGGAATGGCGTTGGAGTCGCCCGTGCCCGGCAAGGCGATGCTGATGGGAGGCCGCGCGACGAAGGTGTTCAACGTCTGGTTGCTGGCGGTGGTGAAGCCGGGCAACGCGACGCGCACATCGGGATTGGCGGCAATGAAAAGCTTCGGCCGCGACAACGGGTCGAGCGGGTTGCTGCCCACGAGAACCTCCGCGTCGTCGGTCCAGCCGTCGCCGTCGGTGTCGGCCTTGAACGGGTCGGTGCCGTAGTTTTGCTCCTGCAAGTTGGTGAGCGAATCGAAATCGGGATCGCGATCCTTGTCGAGGACGCCGTCGTTGAAG
Source organism: Verrucomicrobiia bacterium (assembly GCA_036522715.1). GTDB lineage: Bacteria > Verrucomicrobiota > Verrucomicrobiia > Limisphaerales > JACQFS01 > DATDFH01. The sequence continues at coordinate 11,580 of DATDFH010000284.1, read as the reverse complement.
CTGTCGCGCTTCACGGGATCGTAGCCGTAACGGAGCTTCCACGCGGCGCGCAGGCCGTCGCCGTTGAGGTCGCGGTTGCCGTCGAGGATGCCGTCGTTGTAGGTCGAGGCTTTCGTCGGATCGAGGCCGATGGTGAGTTCGACGATGTCGGGCAGGCCGTCTTGATCGGTGTCCTGCGCGCCGAGGACGTAGAACTGCCACGAATAGGCCGCGGCCATCGCGTTGCCGGCGAGGTCGGCGATGGGCGGGCTGATGGTCGCCTCGTATGCGCCGAGGGCGAGATTGCTGGGGAAGCGCAGCAAGACGGCGTTGAGATCGTCGCGGTAGGAGATCACGCCGTTGGTCACCGGCACGTCGTCGGCGGTTCCGGGGATTCCGTCCGCGCCGAGGAATTTCAGGCGCACAGTCGCGGCGGTCAGCGTGGCGGGCTGCACCGGCTCGGAGAAGTAAGCGGCGATGTTGTCCGCCGAACCGACGTAGCCGTTCTTCACGGGATACGTCTGTGCGACCCGAGGCGGCGTGATGTCGGGCGTGAGTGCGACGGTGATGAGCGGAGTCCAGTTGGTGTTGCCGCCGGTGTCGGTGGCTTTGGCTTGAAGGGTGAAATTGGTCTTGCTGGCCGTCCGCGTCGGCGCGACGAAGCGATACTCGAAGGGGAAACTCACGTCGGTGAGTTGCACGGCGCCGTCGATGTAAAATTCCACACTGCGCACCTGCACGTCATCGGTGGTGAGCGCGGCGACGCGGACGGACTTGCCTTCTTCGACGATGCCGGTGGTGGCGGTGGGCATCGGGAAGCTGTTTGAAAGAGTAATCGTGGGCGGCACGCCGAGATTGTCGAAGGGACGGTAGTTGATCACTTGAAGTCCCGCCGTGCCGTCGGCGACGAACGCGATGCCGGAACCGATGGCGACGCTGTACGGTTGCGCCGGCAACGTGTAGCGCGTGATGAAGCTGAAGGTGTTCGTCGGGACCGAAGTGTTCATTAGGTCGAAGGCGTTCGCGCCCGCGAGTGTGCGGCCGACGAGCGCGCCCAAGCCGGAGCCGTTGGCCGCGAATGAAGCCCCCGCCACCGAGGTGGTGACGGGCACGTCGGAGCCGCTGAGGACGGTGAGCGCGTCGGGATCGAGCACGCCCGCGGTCGCGTAGCCGCCTTGCGCGTAGGAAGCGATCGCGGGCGCGTAGGCGATGCCGCCACCGACGAAGAGTTTGCCGCCGCCGTGCGGCATCGTGACCGAACCGCGCGCGACCATGTTCGCCGGCTCGGCGATGTCGATGGCGCGGAGCACGCGGTTGGTCTCCATGGCGTAGAGGAACAAGCCCTCGCTCGCGAGGCCGGTGATGTTCGTGCCGCCCGGAGCAAGCGTCTGCAACAAGGTGCCGTTCGCCATGTCGTAAGACCAGATTTGCGAGCCGACAGCGGCGTAGGCGATGCCGCGCACGGCCTCGACCTGCGCGGCGTTGATGCCGATGGTGCGGATGAGTTGCGGCTGCATCGGATCGGCGACGTTTACGAAATGCAGCCCGCCGGTGTTCGCGGCGACAACGGCGATTTGCAGCGAGGAATCCACGGCGACATCGGTTGCGTCGCCGGGCAACGCAAGCTGGCCGAGAACGATCGGCATCTGGAACTTCGTGGCGTTGACGATGGAGAGGCCGCCCGCGCCGCACGCGACATACGCCGTCTGCTCGCCCGGTGTGTTGGTCGAACCGGCCAGCACAACTTCCTTCGCGACACCGGCCAGCGGCAGGCTGGCGATGACGCCCGTGGCGAAGGCCGCGCCGGAAAGCGGATCGAGTCCCTGCGCGACTTTCGCGCCATCGCTGATGCCGTCGCCGGCGGTGCTCCATTTGTGCGGGTCGGTGCCGATGACCAGCTCGACCGCGTCGCTGAGACCGTCGCCGTCGGAGTCGGGACTCGTGGCGGGATCCTCGGGCAGACCGATCAGATCAACATTCCCATCGAAGCCGTTGCCGAAAGGCCGCCCCGCCGCGCCGCTGCGGAAAATCTGCCCGCCGTAGGTCTTGCTCAACGGATCAAACACCTCGACGACGAAGGGTGTCTGGACGTTGCCGAAGAACTGAAGCCGGCTGGGGAATTGGGTCATGCCGCTGGCCACGGTGACACCGGTCCGGAATTCCGTCGCGCGGTACCAGATGGCGCGCGCCGGGGCGTGTTGCGAGAGGATGGCGAGCAGGCGCTGGTGGGCGGCGGCGGTCAACGCATCAATCTGCCGGCGGGCCGCGATGAGACTCGGATTGGTCTCCACCAACAGCGCTTTCACCACGTTGAACCGGGCCGACATGGTGAGCGCGAGGTTCCGGAAATACGGGTCGGTGAACAGATTGTCGTCGAGGAGGTTGGTGATCACGAGGTTCAACGGCGCGCTCGTCACAGGGTCGATGTAATCGGTGGAATCCAGCTCGATCCCGCGCAGGTTATTGCCGTCGGACGCGAGGATGATCGGGCGATCGGTGGGCAGGTGAGGCGCCAGTTTGGTGGCGATCAGTTCGATGATCGTCGCCATTGCGTTGGTGTTCGCGGTGTCGAACTGGTTCAAGTAGCTGGTGATGGCATCGGTCGGCGGAACCGATGCGGCGGGGAGTTTGGCCAAGCCAGGCCCGGCGGCCAGGCTGGTGCCGGGGATGCAATTCCCAAGCTCCTTGCCCAAGTCGAGACCTTGGAGAAAGCTTCCAATCCCGGTAAACACTTTTTCCGCGGCTGGGCTGCTGGCGATCTGGCCGACTTTTTTGGAGAGGCGTTTGAAAGCCTGGTTGAAATTGTCACTGAAGATCGGGTCGGTGAGGATGCGCGTCAGTTTCACCTGCCCGCCGACGTTCAGTTTGATCTCGGCAAGCAATTCGCCGACTTCCTTCGAGGCCGTGCCGATGGCGTCGTTCGCGCTCTGCAAGGTCCACCCTTCGTTGTAGATGTCCACTCCGAGGAACACGAGGCTGCCAATCGCGGCTGCGCCGGCAGCGAATGGAGCGCCCGCCGACGCGGCAAGCAATCCGCCAAGTCCAAGCGAGATGCCACCCACGTCCTCGAGGATTTTCCGCGGGTTGCAGTTGGGTGGAAATTTGTCGGCGATGGTGACCAGCAGATCCGCCAGCGCATCGGGCAGCGACATCCCGTGCCAGCCAGGATGAGTGACGCCGGTGCCAGGATCGGTGGTCACGAAGAGGCCGTCGTCCGAAACGGTCCCGGTGCCGTCAACGACCAGCCGGCCGGTGGTGTGGTCGAAGCTGAGGAAGTTGAGCTTCGTGCCGGGAGAGGCGTTGAAGACGTTGGGGAACGTCATCCGGGCCGGAGTGGAAAACGTGGCCGCGCCCATCGCCTGCACGGTGATGTCGAACGTGTGTTGAAGCAGCCCGGGCGGGAGCATGTCGCGCACGAGTTCAGGCGGCACGACGCTGATGCCGACTTGTGCGCTGGCGACGGGCAGGCCGTTGGAGCCGACGAGGCTGTTGGAGGCGATCTGGATCGTGAGGTATTGCTGCTGGTTCGTCGGGAGCGTGTAAGCCGCTTCGGGGCGCAACGTAATCATCGTGTTGGTCGAAGCGGTCACGGTCTGGAGAACCGCCGAAGCCACGCGCGGCAGATACATCGCGACAGCGGGAATGGGCACGCCGTTGCCGTCGCGCACCACGACACCGTTCGTGTCGCGGATGCTCATCACGGCGTTCGTGACGCCGGGCGTGAACGTCGTGTCCATCACCATCTCGGGGAAATAATAGCCGGCGGGCGGATTGGTCGCGGTGCGCCCGTCGAGCACGACCTTTACGTCGCCCACAGGCATGTTCGTGAGTGTGAACTGGCCGTTGGTGTCGGTGAAGGTGAAGTTGGTTTCCAAGCCGAGCACGTAAACCTTCACCCCGCGAATTGGCAGGAGGTAGTTGAAGCCGTTGCCGCCGAAACTCACGTCGTCCGCCGTTCGCGGGATGAGATCGGGACCCGGATCCACGATGCGGCTGCTCAGAACGGTGCCCGGCACGGGCGTGACGCTCACGGTGCTGAAGCTGGCCTGCACAACCCCGCCGGGCGCGCCGTCGCCATCGGCATCGAGCACGGTGTCGTCCTGATTCGTGATCGTGGCGCCATTCACCGTGACCGTGAGCTGCGAGGCGCTGGGCATCGGCGACGCGAAGAACAACCACGCGAACGTGCCGTCGTTGGCGGGCGTGATCACGGCGGGAAGTTTCTGGCCGGCGAAGGTTGCGTAGAAGTTGTTCGAGTTGAGCGACGCGGTGATGACGGGTTTCTGAAATGTCACCTTGGGCCGCACCATCACGCCGACTTCGCTTGCACCGGCAGATGGCTCCAGCCTGACAGCTTTCGCCGGCAACGGTGGCAGCGCGTAAAGGCCGAGGACGGCTTGCGCCAGCAGATCGATGTCGGCCTGGGCCACGACGCCGTCCTGATTGATGTCCGCGTACGGCGCGAGCAGCGGGCTGAGAAGCGACGTGCCGCGGACGTGATTGATCAAGCGAACAAGATCGAGCACGGTCGCCTGCCCATCCTCGTCAAAATCTCCGAGGCGCGTGGGAACGGCATGAACTGGCGCGCCAGAGAGAGCGAGAAAGCTGGAGAAAAGAAATGCGCCGAAGAATGTCTTCCACCGAAGGCAGTTTTGAATCCCCGACCGCACAGACGTTCCGGGTTTTTGTTAACTGAACTTTGCGGACTTCAACAGGCGAGCGTCGGCAAGTCAATGAAGCACTTCGCCGCCGGCCTTGCTGCGCCGAGCGCGTCTGTTAGCCTTTGCCGGATGAGTTTTGTCGCTGAGTTCAACCGGCTGCCGATCGACGCGCTGCAACAGACTGCGGCACGTGCGTCGCTTGCGGACGCGCGCGAGGTGCTCGCGAAACCGTCGCTAACGCTGGCGGACTTTGCGCACTTGATCTCGCCGGCCGCGGGCGCGTTGCTCGAAGCGCTCTGCCAACGTTCGCAGGCGATCACGCGGCAGCGGTTTGGCAAGGTCATCCGGCTGTTCGCGCCGCTCTATCTGTCCAACGAGTGCGTCAACAACTGCTCCTACTGCGGCTTCTCGCGTGACAATCCGATTCTGCGCGTGACGCTCTCGGTGGAGGAAGTCCTCCGCGAGGCACGCGCGCTCAAGGAACAAGGTTTTCGCAATCTCCTCCTCGTCGCAGGCGAGCATCCGAAGTTCGTCTCGAACAACTACCTCGCCGAATGCACGCGCGCGTTGCACGAGGAGTTTCCGAGCATCTCGCACGAAGTCGGCCCGATGGAGACGGAAGATTACCGCCCCATCGTCACCGCCGGCGCGGAAGGGTTGGTGGTCTATCAGGAAACCTACGACCGCGCGGTGTATGCCGCGATGCACACGGCCGGGCCGAAGCGCAATTTTGACTGGCGCATGGAGACGCCCGAGCGCGCGTACGCCGCGGGCTTCCGCCGGCTCGGCATCGGCGCGCTCTTCGGATTGGCGGACTGGCGCTTCGAGGCGCTGTGCGTCGCGGCGCACGCGCAGTATCTGCTAAAGAATTGCTGGAAGGCGCAACTCACGATCTCGCTACCGCGATTGCGGCCGAGCGCGGGCGAGTTCGAGCCGCTCACGCACATGAGCGACCGCGAACTGGTGCAACTCGTGTGCGCGTTCCGCCTGTTGTTGCCCGATGTCGGCCTGGTGCTCTCGACGCGCGAGCCGGCGCGGCTGCGTGATGGGCTGATTCCGCTCGGCATCACGTTGATGAGCGCGGGCAGCCACACCGAGCCAGGCGGCTACACCGGTGCGGGCAAGGAAAAGATTCATCACACCGAGCGCGGGCGCATCGTCGAGCTGGCCAGTGGTTCGAGCGAATGGGCGCCGCCGCCCGGCCACGCAACCGGCGCGACCGGGCAGTTCGAGATTGCGGACGAACGTTCGCCGCAGGAAATCGCCACGCTGCTCACGCGCCTCGGCTACGAGCCGGTGTGGAAGGATTGGGACGCGGCGTTGAGTGCGTGAACACTTCGTAGCAGCCGGCTCACGCGCCTTGCAGGAAAGCACGGATTTCGTCGCGCCGTTTCTCGCCGTCCTCTTCGCCGATGCGGATCAGGCGGCGGATGTATTCGGGCGCGAAGAGAATCGTGGCGAGCAGATGAGGCCGCTCGGTTTCACGGGTGCCGAGTCCGCGCACAAGGTAGCGGAACGCGCGCGGCAGATCGGCTTCGTAATCGGCCGCGAGCATCGTGAGGTCCTGCGACGGGCGAATGGTGAGCAATTCGACCGGTCGAAGCCCGCTCGGATTGGGCGCGGGCTGCGCGGCGAGCAGGCGGTTGATCCGTTGCATCAACAGCGCGTCGTAATCGACCATGTCGAGGAAGACCGCGTTGAGCATCACGCCGAGGACGGTTGCGGGCGCCGGGTAGCCGCGCGTCACCGGCCGGTCGGCCTCCTGCTGGCTCTTCTGATAGCGCGTCGAGACCACGAAGATGCGCTCGGCTCCGAAGTGCAGGGCCGGTGAGAGCGGCGCGACCAATCGCACGCCGCCGTCGCCATGCCACGAGTTGTCGAGCCGGATGGCCGGAAAGAAAAGCGGCAGCGCACAGGACGCCATCACGTGTTCGACAGTCAGCGTGGCGGCGACGCTGCGCCGCTGCGGACGTTGCCACGGCGTGACGTCGCGGCCGTCCACCCAGGTGATTGACTGCTCCGTCGCGTAATCGGTCGTGGTGATGCCGACGGCCTTGAGGCGGCCGGTGCGGATGTTTTCCTGGACGCCGCGAAGGGTCCCGTCCTTCGCGTTGAGCACGCGCCGGAGGAAGCGGCGCAGCGGCGCGGTGTTCACGAGGCCGCGCGGCTTCGGCGCCAAGCGTGCGCCACCCGAGACCAGCCGCATGCCCCAGCGGAAGGCGGTCTCGGCAAGCGCGAATGTGTCGGTGCGGAAAATCTTGTCCACGGTCATTTGCTCCCACAACGCCGCCAGTTGCTCGACGCCCGACGGAAAACCATCCGCGTGGTTGGCGAGGAACGCGGTGTTGATCGCGCCGGCGGAGACACCGGTCAGGATTGGGAAGCGGAGATCAGGACAGGATTTCGCCACGGAACGCAGGAGGCCGACCTGATAGGCCGCGCGCGCACCGCCGCCGCCCAGGACAAGCGCCAGATTGTTCGGATGCCCGGTCATACCGTTTCGTTCGGCGAGTGTTGTGCGCAAACCTTCGCGCCCCTTGCCGCACCCCGCACGCCGCGCGCGGTATGGCCTCAACCTCCGATGCAACTCATCGTCCGCTCCGGCTGGACGAATCCCGGCTCGCCGATGTGGTGGCGTTCCTCTTTTTGCCAGACGATCCCACGCAGGCGCGAACTCAAGTCGGCGTCAGTCGCTCCGCCGCGCAACAGCCCCTTCATGTCGTGCTCGTGCAGGCTGAACAAACACGTGCGCACCTTGCCATCGGCGGTCAAACGGAGGCGATTGCAATGCCCACAGAACGCCTCGGTGACGGGCGCGATCACGCCCAATTCCCCCCGCCCATCGGCAAAGCGCCAGCGCCGCGCAGTTTCGGAACGATTCTCAGAGGCGACCGGCACGAGGTCGAAGCGCGCCTGAACGCGCTGCAAGATTTCGCGACCGGGCATCACGAGTTCACGTTGCCACGAATGCGCCGAATCCAGCGGCATGAACTCGATGAAGCGCAGGCTTAAGTCGCGAGCGCGTCCAAACTCGACCAGCGCCTCGATCTCGTGGTCGTTCATGCCGCGGATGACGACGGCATTGACCTTCACCGGCGCGAAGCCCAACTCCTGCGCCTTCTCGATGCCACGTATGACTTCCTTCAAGCCGTCGCGGACGGTCATGCGTTTGAAGTTCGCCGGGTCGAGCGAATCGAGGCTGAAGCTGACGCGGCGCAATCCGGCATCGCGCAACGCCGCGGCCTTTTGGAGAAAGAAAAAACCGTTGGTCGTCATCGCGAGGTCGCGCACGCCGGGGATCGCCGCCACTTTGGCGATGAGTTGTTCGACACCCTGGCGCAAGAGCGGTTCGCCGCCGGTGATGCGCACCTTTTCAATGCCGAGAGCGACTGCCAACCGCACGAGGCGCTCGATCTCCTCGAACGTGAGCAGTTCGGAGCGAGGCTTCCACTCGCGCGCAATCGGCGTGTGCAGCGGGTGCGGGTTTTTCAGCGGGTCAAACTTCGAGCGATAGAAGTTCGCCGCCTCCTCGGTCTCGGGCAGGCAGTAGAGGCAGCGAAAATTGCAACGGTCGGTCACACTCACCCGCAGGTCGCGCATCACGCGACCGAACGCGTCGGCGAGTGGCGCGGCGGGAGTCATGGCTTGGGCGGCGGCGCGTTGGTGGTGACCTTGACGCCACCCTTGGTATCGAGTTCGACATTCAAGCCGGCGCTCGGCTTGGGCGCCGTGCCGTACGAACCGACGCCCTGCTGCATCAGCACGCCGCCTTTGGGCACCTCACCTGAAACGCCACGGCGAATCCAATCGAGCCGGCGCGCGATGGAGAGTTCCTCCTGCAGCTTGTTGACCTGCGAACGCAACACGGCCAGATCGTTGAACTGGCGTTCCAAGTCGGTCTTCTCCAGTTGCATCCGCTTGAGTTCCTTGAGCAGGAAGTCGCGGTCGCCCTCGGACGCAGCGAGCTTGCGCTCGGTCTCGGAGATCTTGGTGTTGAGCAGCGAGATGTTGGCATTGAGCGCGACGAGTTTCTTGTCGAGGTTCTCACGTTCGGTTTCGAGCGCGGTAATCTTTTCGTCGCGCTTGGCGAGTTCGGCGGCGGCGGCCTCGGCGGCGGCCCTGGCCTCGGCCTGTGTGCGGGCGAGCGAATTGGATACGGCCACCACCATGTTCGAGAAGGCCTGCGCCTCGGCGGTCTTGGCGAAGAGATTCGTTTCGAGGACGGTGTTGACCTTCTTCTGTTCCTCGTACTTGCCCTGGACCTCGACCAGGTTGTTGGAGAAGGTGACGATTGTCGCAACGTCCTGCTTCTTCTCCTTGTCCGCCTTGCTCTGGATGTAAAGAATGCCCGCGCCAAGCGCGAGACAGACCAGCACCAGCACCACCACTGCGAGTTTCGATTTCATTGTGAACTCAATATGGGAACCGGCGAAAGGTTTGGCAAGCCCTCTCCTCATTGCGTTCAATCGCCGCGGCTTGCATTCGCTTTTCCTCAGCCTAACGTGTTCCCAGTGAAACTTCCCGACGAAGTGCCCGTGATGACGCTGCCCAACGCGACGTTGTTCCCGCAGGCGATGCTCCCGCTCTACATCTTCGAACCGCGTTACCGCAAGATGCTCGAAGACGCGCTCGCCTCGCACCGGATGTTTTCGGTCGCGATGCAGAAGCCCGGCATCAAGCGCGAGTCCCCCTGCCCCGTCGCCGGCCTCGGCCTCATCCGTGCTTCGGTGAAAAACAAGGACGGCACTTCGCACCTGATCCTGCAAGGGCTGGCGCGCATCCGTTTTGAGGAAACCGTCTGCCGCAAACCGTATCGCGTCGAGCGCTTCCACACGCTCATGCCCGAGGAAAACGAATCCGTCGCCGTCGATGCACTCACGACCAAGGTGCGCGAGCTGGTCACGCGCCGCGTGGAAACCACGAAGGGAAAGCCGGCGCTCGATCCCGAGCCGCAACTGCCCTCGCTCGAACAATTCGCCGAGCACCTCAACAAGGTGAGCGACCCCGACCAGGTGGCCGACATGGCGGCGTGCGTCATGTTGCGCGAACCTGCGCAACGCCAGACCATCCTGGAGGCCGTCGAGCTGGAGCCGCGCCTGCGCTTGCTCGTGCAGTTCCTGGTGGCGCAAGACAACAAACCCGCCGATGAGTCGTGAAAGTTGCAGTGATGGAGTGTTACTGGACACCATCGCCCGACCATTCCAACGCTCCATCATTCCGCTCTAAACACCATGAACATCCTCCACTCCCCCGACGATGCACCGGCCAGCACGCCCGGCGACGAACTCATGTCCGCCCGCTTCGAGCAGATGGTCATGTACCATTCGCAGATGGCATTGATGATGTTGGGCGCGATGCCGCATCCGCAGAGCGGCGAACTCACGCGCGACCTCGAATCCGCCCGGCTCTTCATCGACCAGCTTGAGATGCTTGAGGCCAAGACCAAGGGCAACCTCTCCAAGCACGAGAACGACCTCCTCCAGCGCAGCCTCACCAATCTGCGCATGGCCTTCGTCGAGGCAGTCGAGCAGCAGGAGAAGGAGCCGAAATCCGAGCCGACAAACGCTGCGCCCGAATCCGCCCGGACACCGTCGCCCAAAAAAGACGCGAGCGACGACGAGTCGAAGAAGCGGTTCTCGAAGAAATACTGAGCGGCACTCGGGCGCGGGACATCATTTCTGAAACGGCCGCGAATGCCGCGGACAGGCGGGGCGTCGGAACGTTATGAGGCGCGTGCTCTATTTGGTGGCCCTGCTCGTCCTCGGATTCCAGTTCGTTCCGAGCGCGAAGGAGACGCCCTACACCTTCTACGTTCAGTTCATCCGCGCCACCAACGATGAGCAGCCAGGCAATCCAGAATGGAAACAGCTCGGCCCAAAGTTAAGCGGCTCGCTCTCGCCGGTGTTCCGGTGGGAGCACTACTGGGAAGTCAGCCGCTCCGGCGTGGCCGTGAGCAAGGGTCAGAGCCGCCGGGTCCAGCTTGGATCGGACCGCGAGTTGCGCATCCGTGTCACGCCCGACGCCCGGGTGGAACTCCAGCATTACTGGAAAGGCGAGCTGCGCCGGAAGTTCGTCCGCGAGCTGGATGACAAGATGTGCATTTTCGGAGGGGACCGGGGGGACAACGACGCGTGGTTCATCGTAGTACGACGCGACAAGCCGTCGCTCGATTAGAAGAACGAAGTTGAGTGAACCCTTTGGCGGTGAGCGCAGGCAACCGGACCCTCTGGCCTCCGTTCTACCCGCACTCACCGCCGTCAATATACCCGCTACCCCATGCGTGGGCAAACGCTCATCCATACTCCCCGCGCGTCCGCCCGTTTCACATATCCGCCGATCCGTCTTCGCGCAGTTTTACGCCTTGCGATGCGAGAACATGTGGCCCGGCTCGCGCAATACATCCATCAATCCCCACAGCGCGCCCGCCGCCAGCGCGATCCAGCCGAACACGAACGACACGATCTGGAACACGTTGCCGATGTTGCGCAGCATATCCACCATGTTCCCACCCAGGCCGAATGCCGATCCCAGCAGGAAGAAGATTCCCGCGATGCCCACCAGGTCGAACGATTTGCGGCTGATGCTGTAGTCGGCCATTTTGGCCAGCCACGGCGCCAGGAAGCAGACCAGACCCAGCACTATCAACTCGTAGTATGACATACGTGACCTTTCTCTTAACCGCCACCCCGGCGATCCGCTCGCCAAGCTGGCGACATGGGTTTCGACCACCAATCTAGGCCCGGCGTCTCAAAAAACAACGGCGTCACGATGTCTCAATTCATGGGAGCAGGCTGCAACTTTATCGAAATCGCAACCTGTCACGGCAGGGCGGTACCAGCTTGAAGAAAGCTCCAGTCGCAAATCGCAGCTCGCGCACCCGCCACCGTCGGAGTACGAACGACTGCGCACGGAGTTGTCTCTTGCCTGCCTCCCGCCCGCC
>DATDFH010000283.1:0-8745 GCA_036522715.1 Verrucomicrobiia bacterium | reverse complement strand
CCCGGAACTTCACCATAACCCCAGCCGATGCGCGCGGGCGCAAGATTGTTTAACGCGCGACGCACGCCATCCGCGATCCGATGCGCGACGAACTTCTGATACGCCGCGTCCGGCTCGCTCTGCCCGACGGCCTGCAAGGTGCCACACGAGTGTGAGTGCGTGGCGGACATCGTCATGTTTTCCATCGGCAGGCCGGTGGACTCGTGCACCTGCCGTTTGGCATCGTCGAAGACGCCGCGTCCGATCACGCAACTGTCCACGACCACGAGCGCGAGTTTCGTCGTGCTGTCGTCGAGCGCGAGGCAGCGCGCGTGCAGTTCATCATGGATGTGCAGCGCGGTGCCGTCCTGGAAACCGCCGTTGATGGACGAACCGAGTGGCGGTGTGACGTTGCTCATAGCCGCACCGGCGCGAAATTGGCGAGCCGCGGCCGCGAAGGTCGTGGGAGAAAGCTCAAGGCTCAGAACGAGGGCCAGCAGCAGGTGGCACATGGCCGACAGGGAGACCGTGGGCGTGTTGATTCGAGCTTGCAGCTTGGAACTTGCGTTGCGCTTTGAGTTTTGTGCTGTGAGCCTCACTTTGCGTTGCCTTTCTTCGCCGCGCCGCCCCGCTTGTAGTAGGGCGGCCACTCGATGCGTGGGCCGTCGTAGTTGGCGAACGTCCATTCAGGCCACGTCGGGCATTCATCGCGCACTTCGTGGTAGAGCGCGGTCATCTGTGCAACCATCGCCTTGAGCCGCGCCGGTTCCTGTGCCGAGAGGTCGTGCCGCTCGCCGATGTCCTCGCGCAGATTGAAGAGTTCGAAACCGGCCAACTCCGCGGTCTTGAGGAGGCGCTGGTCTTCGGCGGTGATGTGGTTGGGCTTCGACGGGCCGGGTTTATCGAGGCGCGCGAGGAGTTTCCAATCGCCGACGCGCATCGCCACCTTCGGCTCGCTGGCTGCGCGTAGAAAATGCCAGAACAACGGCGTCGTGCGCGCGACGCTCTTGCCGTCGAAGACTGGAAGGAGATTTACGCCGTCAAGTTTCCGGCCAACAGGTGGCGTGATGCCGGCCATCGCGCACATTGTCGGGAACAAATCCACCGCACCCACCGGTTCGTCGGACACCGCACCAGCCTTCGCGTGGCCGGGCCAGCGAACGATGCCCGGCACGCGGATACCCCCTTCATAGACGTGGCCCTTCTTCTCGCGCAACGGCCCGGCCGAACCGTGCGGGTGCATCGGCGTGATGGCGGGGCCGTTGTCGCTGGTGAAAAGGACGAACGTGTTTTCGCGCAGGCCTTGTTGGTCGAGCGCGCGGAGGATGCGCCCGAACGCCGTGTCGAGCTGCGTGATGTTGCCGTGGTGCGCTGCCTGGCTCGGCTCCGCCGCGGGATACATGTCCTCGTACTGTTTGCTGGTCGCGATCGGCTCGTGCGGTTCGTGGAACGCGACATAGAGGAAGAACGGCTTCGACTTGTCGCGCTTTTCGGCCAGCCACCGGACGGCTTCCTCGGAAACGAGTTCCGCCGCGTAACCTTTCAGCGGTCCGACCGCCTCGCCGTTGCGGAAGAAGTTCGTCGGGTTGCGATGATTGGGCAGAGCGAGGTTTTGCGTGCCGAACGAGTAGTCGAATCCGTGGTCGCCCGGTTGCGGTTGGTCACGCTGCTCGAAGCCGCCGTTGAGGTGCCACTTGCCGGTGAAACACGTCGCGTAGCCGGCGCGGCGGAGCAACGTCGCAATGGTCACCTCGTCGCGCCGGACGTGCATTGGTGAGAGTTGCGGAATCCAATCGGTGATGCCCGCGCGCGACGGGATGCGGCCGGTCATCAACATCGTGCGCGAGGGCGAGCAGTTCGGCGCGGCGTAGTAACTGGTGAAGCGCACGCTCTCGGTGGCGAACCGGTCGATGTTCGGCGTCTTGATGACCTTCTCGCCGTAGCAGCCGAGGTCGCCGTAACCGAGGTCATCGGCGATGGCGATGAGAAAGTTTGGGCGTGCTGCTTCCGCGGACGCCGCCGGCCCAACCGCACAGCAGACCAGAGTTGCCGCGCTGAACCGCAACCATGCAGTTCTGGCTTTGGCGAATGTTCGCAAGGCGCGCCTCATTTCTTTTTCTTCGGTTGGCCCTGTCGCGGCGGCGGGTTGCCGGACTTTGCGCCTTCGGCGTTGATTTCGGCGTGGAGCTTCTTCATCGCGGCCGCCATTTGCTTCACGCGGTCGGGAAATTTTTCCGCGAGATTCTTCGCCTCGCCGATGTCGTCGGCGACGTTGTACAGCTCGAACTGTTCGAGCGTTTTGTTTGCGAGCAGTTTCCACGGGCCGTCGCGCAGCGAGACTTCCCACGGCTTGCTGATGGCGAAGTCGTATTGCCAGTAGAGCGGGTGCGGGCGCGCGATGGTTCCGCCATCCAACACCGGAAGCAGGCTTGCGCCGTCGAGCGGGCGGTCGGCCGGGGGTGCGATTCCCGCGATGGCGCAAAAGGTCGGGAGAATATCGAGGTTGCAGACCGGCTCGGCGCTGACGCTGCCCGCGCGCGTGTGGCGCGGCCAGCGGATGATGCCCGGCACGCGATAGCCGGCCTCGGTGATGTGCAGCTTCATCCCGCGCAACGGCCCGGGCGAACCGTAGCTGCGCGTGCCGCTGGGATAGCGTTTCAAGGTTTCCGGCCCGTTGTCGCTGCTGAAGAAGACGAATGTGTCGTCCGCAATGCGGTGTTCATCCAGGTACTTCAGCAGGCGGCCGACGGCGTGATCCATCTGCGAAACGTCCCCGTAGTAATGGCGCCGGTCGAGATTCGTCTCGCCGGGATAGAGCGCGAGGAATTCGTCCTTGGCCGCCACTGGCTCGTGCGTTTCGTGAAACCAGAGGTTGGCGAAGAATGGATGGTCGAGGTTTTCGTCGATGAAGCGAATCGCCGAGTCCACGACAATCTCGGAAGAAGCGCCCGTCATCGGGCCGGCCGGGTGACCGTTCCAGATGAAGTTTGTCGGATTGAGATGGCTGGGGCCGGCGTTGTTCTGCGTGTAGAGCCACACGTCAAACCCAGCGTCGCCGGGCGTGCGTTCGCTGCCGTCGGTACGGCTGTTGAGGTGCCATTTTCCGAAGTGCCCGGTGCGCCAGCCGGCCTGCTTGAGCAACTGCGCGATGGTGACCTCGTTCGAGCGCATGAAGATGCCGCTGCCTGGGGGAATCCAGTCACGGATGCCGAGGCGGTTGTGGTTGCGCCCGGTCATCAGGCCGGCGCGCGACGGGGAGCAAACCGGCGACGACGAGTAACAGTGCGTGAGTTTGAGTCCGTCGGCGGCCAGCCGGTCGAGGTTCGGCGTCTTGACCCTCGGGTGCGCGAAGCAACTCAAGTCAGCGTAGCCGAGATCGTCGCAGAGGAGGACGATGAAGTTCGGTTTGGCGGCCGCGCCCGATGACGGGGCCGGGGCCGATGCCGCCGCCGTCAGGAGAAGAAGCGCGAATCGGAATAACATTTTCATGGTGTGGCGTCTTTTCGTTTGGCCGTTTTCGTCGCGGCAGACAAGACCAATTCCCGCGCCTCATCTTTGATGTCTCGCTGCCATCCAGCCGCGAAGCTGGTCGCGCAGCAAGGCCATCTCGCGGAATTGTTGCGCGAGGTCGTCGTGGAAATGTTCGAGACACCATGGCCCGCGAAAGCCGGCGTCCCAGCCGATTTGGAAACAGCGCTTCAGGTCGTAGCGCTTGTGCGAGCCGTCGGGTTCCAGCGCGAACGGCTTGAAGTCGCACGACGCCGCGAACGGGAACGCCTTGGCCAGTCCCTCGTAGCGCGCGCGGTCCGTCCAGTTGCGCGTGTCCGGTTGCGAGCGCAAGCCTGGCCCGACGGCTTTGATGATGGCAGGAATGGCATCGGGGTCGTCCTGCATCCAGCCGAAATTCTCCACGAGCAGCGACAACCCGCGCGCCCCGCCGTAATCGATCAGTTCGCGACAGCCGGCCGCGAGGCGCGCGAGGTCCGGTCGCTTCGGGCCGGGCAACGGGCGCACCCAGCGCACACCGAGGCGCGCGGCGGCGTCCATCGTGCGCTTGTATTCGTCAATCGCGTGGCGGCGCACCGATTCGTCCTCGCTCGCGAGGTCGAGGCCGCGGTTGTTCATCTTGAGATTCGTGAGCACGCACCCGGCGCGCTCGGCGGCCGCGCGCAACTGATCGCAATAGTCCGGCTCGAGCGACACGAGCGTGGCGGTCATCAGGTCAATGACCTTCATGCCGAGTTCGTCGCGCATTCGCTTGGGGAGATCGAGCAGGCGCAACTTGCCTTCGCGCGGTTCGGGCGAGAGATGTCGCATGAACGAACCCGTGGTGATGCCGACTTCGCCCGCGAGGGAAATGGCGCGCTTCGTCCCGGCTGTGTCGGCGGCGCGTCCGGTGGCCAGCGCCGTCAGCGCAACGGCCGCCGCGGACTCGCGCACGAAGTCCCGGCGACTGAGGTTGTGTTCGCGTGTGTTCATGGCTTGACGGATGCAGGCCGCGGCAGTGCGCCTGATTCCTTGAGCAGCCGCGCGAGTTCCGCCTGCATCTGTCTCAGGTCACGCGCGGCGGCCGGATCGGCCACGCGGTTGTTCATCTCGAACGGATCGGCGCGCAGATCATACAACTCGTCCATGCCCGCCAGGTCCACGTAGTGGATGAGTTTCCACCGCGAATTGCGCGCGGCCTGATAGCCCATCTGCGCCGTGCGGGGGAAGACGTTGTCGGAAAAATGCTCGACCAGGAACGCCTCACGGAGAGCGGGGCCATCGCGTTTGAGCAGCGGGACGAGCGAGCGGCCGTGCAAGCCGGCTGGTGCGGGCGCGCTCGCGAGTTCAAGCAGCGTCGGCGCGAGGTCGAGGCTCAAGGCCATCTGATCGCGGACAGAGGCGGCCTTGATGAGCGGCGGAAAGCGCATCAGCAGCGGAATGCGAATGCCCTCCTCGTAAGCGAGCCGGCGCTCCACGCTCAAGCCGTGCTCGCCGTAGAAGTAGCCGTGGTCGCTGGTGAAGACGACGAGCGTGCGATCCAACTGCCCGGCGGTTTCGAGCGCGTTGAGGATGTCGCCGGTGCTCTCGTCGATGCCCGCCAACATGCGGAGCCGGCCGAGGATGGATTCATCGCTCGAACCCGCCGCGGGGCCAAGCGGCGGCAGGCCAGGGATGTCGCGTTGCAATGCGGGCTTGCCGCGGGGCGGCGCCGTGGCGTTCGGACGGCGCGGCATCGCGGCCCCGGTGTAGAGCGACGCGTGGCGTTTGGCCGGAACGAAGTTCGACGCGTTGGGATCGGACAACGACCCATCCGCGCGCTGCACGGTTTCGGGATGCACGGCCTTGTGCGCCAGGTAGAGCAGGAACGGCTTCGCGTGCGGTTGCCGCAGAAACGCCAGCGCGCGTTCGTTGAGCGCGTCAGTCACGTGACCGGTCGCCTTGACCGTCGCGCCGTTCACATTCAATTCGGCGTCGAACGATGAGCCTTGTCCCTTGAGGCAGGCCCAGTGGTCGAAGCCGGGCCGGCGCGAGTCGTCGTTGCCCATGTGCCATTTGCCGACGAACGCCGTCTCGTAGCCCGCGCGCTGGAGCGCCTGCGGAAACGTCGCGAGCCGGTGGCTGGCAGGGCTGCGGTCGGTGTTGTCGGTGATGCCGTGCGTGTGCGGATACAAGCCGGTGAGAATGCTGGCGCGGCTCGGCGAGCACAGCGGCGTGGTGGCAAAGGCGTTGCGGAACTGCGCGCCCTCGCGCGCGAGGCGGTCGAGATTCGGCGTGCGCGAGAATGGATGCCCGGTGCAGCCGAGGTCGTCCCACCGCACATCGTCGGCGAGGATGACGACAAAGTTGGGCGGCAGAGCGGCTGCAGTG
Organism: Verrucomicrobiia bacterium; assembly: GCA_036522715.1. Classification (GTDB taxonomy): domain Bacteria; phylum Verrucomicrobiota; class Verrucomicrobiia; order Limisphaerales; family JACQFS01; genus DATDFH01. The sequence continues at coordinate 2,910 of DATDFH010000283.1, read as the reverse complement.
GGCAACGGGCAGACGGTTGCAAGCAAAGCCAACAGCAGGAGCAATCGCGGCAGGCGACTCATGGCGATCACACTCGGAGAAAAATCTGGCGCTTGAACAGGAAACGCGTCAGCAAAACGGCGAGGAGCAAGCCGCCGAGCGCGACCACCAGCCCGCCGAAGCCTTTCGTCACGTGGGCATCGAGGAAGTTTTTCACATCGCCGCCGACGAAGCGCCCGGCGAGCGTCTGGAAGCCTACGACCTGGGCGACGACGTAGATGGTGAGCGCGTTGCAGCCGATCCACACGAACGGCTGGCACCACGTGCGCCATTGTTTCACGTCCACGATCCAGTAGAACGCGGCCATGAGCATCGCGCTGTATCCGCCGGCCACGAGGATGAACGACGACGACCAGATGCGCTTGATGAGCGGGAATTGGAGGCTCCACAGCAGGCCGAGCGCGATGGACGCCGCGCCCGCGCCGAGCAGCCATGCGATTTTTTTCTCCGGCGCGATGGACCGGTTCTTGAAGAGCAGACCCGCCAGCGCGCCGAAGAGCGACAGCGCGACCGAAGGCAGTGTGCTGAGCAGGCCCTCGTTGATGTAGTAGAGCTGCGCCTTCTTGCCGGGCAGAAAAAGGAAGTCGAGGAAGTTGGTGAGGTTGCGGCCTTCCTCGTATGAGCCGCTCACGCGCTCGTTCACGACGCCCGCGATGGCGAAGGGCGAATCGGAACCGATGCGTTTGGCAATGGCTTTCACCGTTGTCTCGTCGAGGCGCAAATCAGGGAACGGAACAAACGTTACGAGCAGCCAGTAGCCGATCAGCAGCGCGGCACAGACGGCAAGGAGTCCCTTCACGCTGCGGACGAAGGTATAGGTGAGCGCCGCGAGGAAATAGCAGGCCGCAATGCGATGAAGCACGCCGCCCAGTTGCACGTCGGGCCACGGTTTTGACAGGCCGCCGTAGTAGAAAATGCCGAGCGCGAAAAGCAGGACACTGCGGCGGAAGACGCGCCACAACACGCGCGGACGACCGCCCTCCGCGAACGCCTTGTCCAAAGAGAAGACCAGCGAGACGCCGACGATGAACAGGAACAGCGGGAAGATGAGATCGTAGAAGTGGAAGCCCTCCCACTTCACGTGCGTGAGCTGCGTGGCAAGAAACGTTGTGACCGGATTCCCGCTCATCTTTTCGAGCGCGGTGACGATGGCACCCGCGCCAATGATCCAGAACATGTCGAACCCGCGCAGCGCGTCCACGGACATGAGGCGTGAACTGGCTGGGGGTGCGGAAGTCGCGGATGCGATCTCCGGCTGCGGAGCGGCTTCGATGCCTACGGTGCTCATTTTTTCATCGCTTTACTCTTCGGGATCAACTTGCCGTTTTCGTCCACGACGCGGCCGCCAAAGTAAGGAAACTTGTCCCAGCCATCGTAGTTCGGGTCCACGCGCGGGTCGGCAGTATCGTGCATCCAGCGTTCGACGCGCGCGCGCAGTTCGCGCTTCGACGCAGCATGCTCGGGGCGGCCGGCTACGTTGACGAGTTGATGCGGGTCCTTGCGCAGGTCGAACAATTCCTCAGCCGGGCGTTTAGCGAAGTTCAGTTCGTAAAACCGTTTCATCTCCGGCTCTGCCTGGTGTACGAGGATGTAATCCTTCGCGCGGCAGCCGTCCACGTCGCCGTAATCGCCCACCGAGTAATAGACCTTCGGGTCGCCGGCGGGCCACCGATCGGGGCGCAGGTTCCAGAGGTAGAGAAAATCCTTCGTGCGAATGCCGCGGATCGGATAGCTGAGATCGCCGCGGCGGACGTTCGCGTGACGCTCGCGCTCGATGAACACCTGATCACGCGGCGCGGCGCTGGGTTTGCCGAGTAGCACGTCCGCGAAACTGCGGCCGGTCATCTCCGGCGTGGGCTTGAGTCCGGCGAGTTCGAGAAACGTTGGCGCGAAGTCGGTGAGGCTGATGAAATCGTCCACCTTGCGGCCGGCTTGGAGCCTGTTGCCCCAGCGAATCGCCAGCGGCACACGCGTGCCAGTGTCGTAGCAATTCCCGAGGCCGCGCGGCATCTGCCAGCCGTTGTCGCTGGTGTAAATGACCACGGTGTTGTCGAGCGCGCCGGCCTTCTCGATCAACGACATGGCGTCGCCGAACACCGTGTCCATGCGTTCGGCGCCGCCGTAATAGGCGAGCATGTCGGCGCGCACGTCGGGCGCGTCGGGCAGCATCGGGGGCACGACGACCCTTTTCGCGTCGAGCCCCGGCGCGCCCTCCGGGCCATAGCGCCACCGGTGCAACGCAGTGTCCACGTTGCCGTGCCAGAAGAAAAACGGCTTCGCCGGGTCGCGTTTGGCCATGAACTCATCGAAGCTCGCGTATTGTTTGCCTGCGGGATTCTCCTCCCAGCCGTATTCCTTGAAGCGCCCGGGCGACCAGCCTTTGCCCGCCGAGCCGACCTCGTAGCCGGCGTCGCGAAGCATGTCGGTGAAGACCTTGAGCTTCCGCGGAAACGCGCTCCACAGACTCGCAGCATCTTCGAGTTGGTGCGCCGCGCGTCCGGTGAGCAGTGACGAGCGGGTGGGGGAACACGATGGCACAGGGCAGAAGACGTGGTTGAACAGCACGCCTTCGCGCGCGATGCGGTCGAACACCGGCGTGTGCACAACCGGATCGCCAAGCGCGCCCGCGTGCGGCCACGCCCAGTTGTCGCCGATGGCGAGGAGGATGTTGGGACGGGCCGACGCGTCCGCGGCGAAACCCAATCCGCAAAGCTCGCACCCCAACAGAAGCGCGAGGCTCCGCAGAAGGAAGCGGGGTTTCATCTATTTTAAGTTCACTTCCGGCTCCGCAGGAACGCCACAAGATCCAGGAGTTCCTCTTCCGTCAACGTGCGGTCGAGACCGTTCGGCATCAGAGAGGTGGGCAGCGTT
>DATDFH010000282.1:0-6829 GCA_036522715.1 Verrucomicrobiia bacterium | reverse complement strand
GTAGTGCTGGTTGATGATGCCCACGTCGGACATTTTGCGTTTGTTGCCATCGCTCATCACGTCAGCTTCGATGGTGTAGTTCGACGAGTCGGCCTCGCCGATAAAGACGGTGGCGCGTTGGAAAAACTTGTTGTCGATGGTCTTGGTCAACGCCTTCGTGCCGTCCTTGTCGCGCACCTCGAACTTGAAGCGCGCACCGATCCACGAGAGCGGCGGATACGCGAACATCGTGTCCGGCTCGGTCTCGTGCTTCACGTCAATGGCGAACTTCTCGAAGTCCTCCTTGAGCGGCAGGTACGGCAGCACGCGGCCGCGGATGTAACCCTTTGCGTTGCCGAGTGTGGCTTCAAACGCGCCCGCCGAAGGAATCAAATCCGGCGCCGCGACGAGCTGGCCATCGGCATTGAACGCGCCCTTCATCGTGGCCTTCACCTTCGCCGTCGGCGGAATATACGACGCCCATTTAATGGCTTTCTGGTCCTTCACATCACTAACCGTGAGGCCGTTGGCGTCGAGCTGGCGGACTCGGAACGAGCGCACCTGGCCCGGCTTGAGAAGAACTTCCGCGGGAATGATCTGAAGCTGCGCCGCAGCACCGGGCGCGGGCCATTTCTCGGCCGGCTTTTCGGGCGCAAGGCCGGGATTGTTACCCGCCTTGCCGAAGCAATACAGGTGACGCGTGGTCTGGATGTAAACCTTGCCGTTGTAGGCCGTCGGCGTTCCAAAAACGCGGCCGTCGAGCGCGACGTGGGTCAGCTCCTGGCCCTCTGAGTCCGTCGGCTTGATCACGTAGAAGCCACCGGCGGTGCCCGCTTCGCTGCCGTCGGACTTCGCCTTCGGGTCGTCGAGGATGCCGATGTAAATCTTGCCGTCCGCGAAAAGCGGAGACGCGTTGCGCTGTTCGATGCCGAGCTTCTTCTTCCACAGAATCTTGCCGGTGTTCACGTCGAGCGAGCAAAGGTCGCCCTTTTCCGCGCAGACATACATGCGATCGCCGACGAGGATCGGCGAGCTGGTGGACGTGGAAACCTCTGCTTCCCACTGCAACACCGTGCTGAGATCGACGTTCACCGGCGCGCTTGCAGCATTCGTCGGTGCGGCATTCGGAATCTTGAAGCACACGGTTTTGCCCGGCTCGTATGGCGTGCCAAAGATCGCGATGACCTTGTCGTTGTTGTGCACGAGCACGGTGGCGTTGATGCCGGCGCGGAAGAACGCCACGCGCCAGATCGGTTCACCGGTGCGCGCATTCACACACACGACACCGCCATCGCCGGTGGCCGCCATGAAGACGCGCTTGCCGTTGAGCCACGTGAGATAGGGATGCGAGTAGGAGTTGTCCTTCGGCTGCGCGCCCGTGCTGGAGGACCAGACGAGTTCGCCGGTCATCTTGTCGAACGCGTAGAAGCGGTCGCCCGCCGGGCCCTGCGCGCCCCAGTTGGCCGTGATGCCGCGCGTGATGACAAGGTCGCTGTCGATCAATGGCGAAGCCGTGCGGCTGTTGGGAAACGTCAACCGTCCGTAGCGCTCCATCATCGAATGCTTCCAGAGCAACTTTCCGTCACCCGTGAACGCCGCGAGAATGCCCTGTGTGCCCTGCATGTAAACGTTGCCCGTCTCCGGATCGACCGCCGGGCTGGATGTGGCGTAGCGCAGGTAAATCGTGTCGCTGAGGAAATCGCTGTAGCGCTGCTCCCACAACTTCTTGCCCGTCTCCGCGTCGAAGCACGCGACGCCCTCCTGCAAGTCCGCCCCTTCGCCGAGGTAGCCCATGATGTAAACCTTGCCGTTGGCGATGACCGAAGTGGACTGCCCGGGATAATCCGCGCGCCACAGCGGCTTGTTCACGTCGATCTTGTCCGGCAGACCCTTTTCGTTGGACGTGCCGTTCTGGTTGGGGCCGCGCCAGGCGAGCCAGCCTTTGACGGGAGCGCCATGGACGGTGAGCGCAAACGCGGCGAACAGGGCGGAGAACGATGCGAGCTTCATAGGGCGGCGGTTTTCTTTTGTGATAGCGGCGCGGACTATTCCACGCGAGAAAAGGATTGCAACAAAATAATACTTACACGTATCATCTGGCTGCTTTAACCGACTCATGGCCTCCGAAAAGTATTCAGCCGCGGGTGCGCCGCCCATTGACGCGCCCGAACGCCGCCGGCTGCCGCAGTTGTTGCGTCGGGCGTGGTACGGTTTGAACCAGGCCTTTCGCCGGCGCATCGCACACACCGGCGCCACGCCCGACCAGTTCACCGTCATGCGCTGTCTGCTCGAAGGCGACGAAAAAGGTCCAACCCAACGCGAGTTGACCGGAATGATGAGCAGCGATCCGAACACGATCGCGTCGTTGTTAGAGCGCATGGCAACCGCCGGCTGGATCGAGCGCAAGAGCCACGAGAGCGACAAGCGCGCCTATCGCATCCGCCTCAAACCCGCCGGCCGGCGGAAGTACGAAGAGTTGCGCGCCATCGCGGTGGAGCTTCAATCGAACATCCTCGCCGCGCTGCCTCCGGATCGTCGGGAAGGTTTTCTCGAGGAGTTCGCGGCAGTTGCCGACGCCTGCCGCGACGCCGCCGAACAGTCCCCGAACAGGGGCCGACGCGTCCGCGCTCCTTGACGCTGTGCCACGCGCCGCCTAGCTTGCGCGCGATATGGCGCTGCAAGTCACCATCGAATATTGCTGGGTTTGAAACTACGAGCCGCGTGCCGTCGGTCTGGCGGACAAGCTCATGAAACTCAAAGGCGACCTCGCGTCGCTCACGTTGGTGCCGGGCACCGGTGGCGCCTTCGAGATCACCGTCAACGGAAAGAAAATTTTCTCCAAGCTTGCGAGCGGCGAGTTCCCGGAGCCGGAAGCGATTGTGAAACAGGTGCGGGCCATGCGGTGAGCCTGCGCGGAGCCAGTAACTTTCCGCGCTCCGCATTCCGAGCTTCGCGTTCCGGAGAGTGATGGGTGCCTGGTGGCCCCCGCGGTCTTCAAAACCGCCGTCGGTCCGCTCTGCGGGCCGGGGAGTGTTCGATTCGCTCCCTCTCCGCCAGCTTCAGGCGTCCTGCCATTTGCCATCGTCGCCCGGCTATCCACACAACCGAATCAACTCCCGCCCGTCCACCGCGTTGCGGACCTCGCCGATCACGATCGCCTCGCTACTGCCGCTGAGGCGCAGCGCGGCGACGCACGCCGCCGCCTTTTCCGCCGCTACGCCCGTCAGCAACCCGCCCGCCGTCTGCGGATCGAAGAGCAACTGAAATTCGGAAAGCGCCGACTGCGCGTCCGTGTATTCCATCGCTCGGCGCGAATGAAAGTTCTGCGGTTGCAACGAGCTCGCGATTCCCGCCGCGACAACCTCTCTCGCGCCGACCAGCAGCGGAATACTCGGCAAGTTCAATTCGACCACCACGCCCGACGCTTTCGCGACTTCCAGCAGATGTCCCGCGAGACCAAAGCCTGAAACATCAGTGCACGCAGTCGCACAGTGAGCGACAAAGATGCGGGCAGCTTCAGCGTTCGAGCGCAGCATCGAGTCGAGCGCCGCGTCAATCCACGCGCCCTTCGCCTCGCCGCGCATCTCGGCGGCGAAGAGCGCGCCGGTGCCAAGCGGCTTGCTGAGGATCAGTTGGTCACCCGGTTTGAGTCCGCCCTTGCGAAGCAGACGTGATGGCTCGGCGACGCCGTTGACCGTGACGCCGAAACCGGACTCTGCGCCTTCCGACGAGTGGCCTCCGATCAACGCAACGTTGTGCGCGTTGAGTGTCGCGACAGCCCCGGCCATCACCTGGAAAAGTTGCTCCTCCATCTTTGCCTCCGCCGCGAACGGCAGCACCGCGATGGCGAGCGCCGATTGCGGCTCCGCGCCCATCGCGAAGAGGTCGTTAAGGCAGTGGTTCGCCGCAATCCGGCCAAAGAGAAACGGATCGCTGATGAACGCGCGAAAGAAATCCACGGTCTGCACGCTCACCATGCCCGGCGGCACGGTGATCGCCGCCGCGTCGTCCGGCGCATCCAGACCGAGCACCACGTCATTGCGCCGCACCGGTTCGAGGCGCTTGAGCACACGATGCAACACGTCGCTGCCAACTTTTGCTCCGCACCCGCCGCAGCGCGCTTGGAGTCCAGGCTTCGGCCAGCCCCCGGCTGGTTCATTCCGCCTCGTCACCTCGGCGGCTACGGCACCCATCTCGGACAACTCCTGGTATCGCCGCATCCACCGCCGATCGATCCAATCCTTCCACCGCCACACCCACGCGCCCTCGGCGGCGAACGGCCCGCGCGATGCCACGGCGTATTTGTCTCCCGTGCTGATGAGGCTGAGGAATTCGCGCTGTGGCCGGAATGACTCCAGTGGTTGGGCATTCAGCACCCGCCGCAAATTCTCCGCCAGCGGTCGCCCCTGCCGCACCGCGAACACGCCCGACTTCGGGCGCGGATGATTTATCACCACCGCGCAATCTCCGGTGGCGAATACGAATGGATGCGACAGCGATTGGAGACAATCATTCACTGCGACGAATCCCTCGGCGTCAGTGGCCAATCCTGCGTCGCGGAACCACTCCGCCGCCGCCGCCTGCGTGGTCCACAGCAACACGTCATGCGGCACCCGCAGGCCACTCTCGCAAATCACCTCGCCCGCCGTGACCTCGACGACCTGCTGGTCGGTGTGCACTGCTACGCCACGCCCGGCGAGAATGCGCGTATACCGCTGCCGCACGGAGTGACTGTGCGTTGGCAGTATCGTCGCTGTCGCGGTCACTAGATAAAACTCGAACCGACCGCTCTCGCGCTCCGCGCCGCTCTCCATCAGCCGGTGTCGCGCGGCCAGCAACAACTCCACGCCGCCGGCGCCACCGCCGACCACCACGACACGAAACGTCCCCGCGCGAGGTTGCCGGGCCGGCTCCAGCAGCGCTTCCCATCGTGCGAGGAAGCGATCAATCGGCTTCACCGGCAGTGCGTGTTTGGCCGCTCCCGGCACGCCGCGCGTGTTCGGCACTGAGCCGACATCGAGCGAGAGCACGTCGAACCCGAGCGGCGCGCGGTCCGCGAACAGCACGCGACGATTCGCGAGGTCGAGGCCGCTTACCGCCTCACGCACGAAATCGGTGCCGGCGAACCGGCACAGCGGCCGCAACTCGATGTGCGCCTGGTCGAACGTGTAGTGCCCCGCGATCAATCCCGGCAGCATCCCCGAGTACGGCGTGACCGAGCCGCGAGAAACCAGCGTCACGCGCACGCCCGGCATCGGCCGCATCCCGAAGCTTTTGAGCACCGCCACGTGCGAATGGCCGCCGCCAAGCAGCACGAGGTCCTTCTCAATGGGCGCGCCGGCGTGGTTCACGGCGACATAATGGAAAATGAAATCCGAAATCCGAAGCTCGAAATCCGGAACAGTTCCGATGCCCGAATGGACTGAGTTTCGGAGTGCATTTTTCTCCCTTGTCCCCATTGCGTTCTCCCGTGGAAAGTAGTAATCGAAACGCCTGTGAGAGCCGGCCAGCAACTGCGCGCCATCCCGGCGGTCGAGAAGGTTCTCCAGGCGCTGGGCCCGGTCGAGTTGCCGCGACCGCTCGTCGTCGCGACCGTACGCCAGGAACTCGCCACGCTGCGCACGGAAAAGAAAATCCCCCACGTCGAAGCCGTCCTCGCCCGCATCCGCACCGCGTTGAATGCGCTGCGCCATTCGCGACTCCAGCCCGTCATCAACGGCACCGGCGTGCTCATCCACACCAACCTCGGCCGCGCCCCGCTCGGCGAGGAGGTCGTGCACACGCTCGCGACGCTGGCGGCCAACTACAACAACCTCGAATTCGACCTCACCAGCGGCGAGCGCGGCAGCCGCGCCGCTTACCTCGAAGCAACGCTCGCGCTGCTCTGCGGCGCGGAGTCCGCCACCGTCGTCAACAACTGCGCCGCCGCGCTCACGTTGATTCTCCGCCACTTCACCGGCGGCGCGCGAAAGGAAGTCGTCATCTCGCGCGGCGAACTCATTCAAATCGGCGGCGGGTTCCGCATTCCGGAGATTCTCGAATCCAGCGGCGCGCGTTTGCGCGAAGTCGGGACGACCAACAAGACAGCGTTGTCCGATTACGCCAGAGCGATCGGCCGCAATACCGCGCTGATCCTCAAGGTGCATCGCAGCAACTTTTTCATGGGAGGCTTCGTGGCCTCGCCCGCCACCGCCGAACTGGCCGCGCTCGCCAAGAAGCATCGCGTGCCATTGATCGAAGACCTCGGCAGCGGCGCGATGTTCCCGACCGAGCAATTGGCCGACATTGAACACGAGTCGATGCCGGTCGAAGTGCTGGAGCACGGTGTCGATCTCGTTTGTTGCAGCGGCGACAAACTACTCGGCGGGCCACAGGCGGGGATCATCGCCGGGCGCGCGCGGCTGGTCGCGGCGTTGAAGCGCGAACCGTTCTTCCGCGCGCTGCGTTGCGACAAGCTCATCCTCGGCGCACTGCAAGCGACGGCCGATCTCTATCTCAGCGGCGGCGCCGTGGAGAAAGTTCCCGTCCTCGCGCTGCTGCATCAACCGCTCGATCAACTGCGCCGCCGCGCCGACATCCTCGTTGAATCGCTGGCCGGAATGCCCGTCGAGGCACGCGTCAGCGAAGGCCGGGCGCAGGTCGGCGGCGGCACGCTGCCACGGACTGAGTTGCCGTCGGTGGCCGTTGAACTCCTGCCGAAAGAAATCTCCGTGCAAGAATTCGCGACGCGCCTTCGCACTGCGACGACGCCCGTGATCGGCTGCATCTCCGCCGGTCGGGTGACGCTTGATCTGCGGACAATTTTTCTGCGGCAGGAGGAAGCGTTGCTGCATTCCATCCGCGAGGCGCT
>DATDFH010000281.1:0-2289 GCA_036522715.1 Verrucomicrobiia bacterium | reverse complement strand
CAGGTAGCGGATGTGCCCGTAGGTCTTCATCATGATCTGCGTCTCGTAGTTCAGGCGCGTGATGTAGTTGTGCATCTGGCCCTGGTGTTCAAGCACCATGAGCGCGACAATGTCGCTGCCCTTGCCGACGTATTTGCTCTGGTCGAAAAACTTGCCGAGGTCGTTGACGTTGCCACCGGGTTTGTTGCCGGGATTCTTTTCATGTGCGTCCCACGCGTCTTTCCCAACAAGGTTTCCGCGGTGCGTTTGGTCGCCGTGCCTGCCCGTCACATACCAGCCGCCCCAGCGGTCGGCCAGCGGCGTGCGCTGGTTGATATAGGTGATCTCGCTTGTCTGGTCGATCTCACCGGTCGAGTCGGTCGCAATCGAGCGCACGAAATGGCCGGGCACACCGAGCGTCTTTGACGCGCCGTGACAGGAAGTGCAGTCGTTACCGCGGACGAATTTCGGCTTCGCGTCGGGATCGTGCGCGAGCGTATAGAAAACCCCGCCGAGCTTCGGGTCCACCGCGGAAAATTCCATCACCGGCGCGCCGGGAATGAAACCGAGATAAACGTCATCGTTGAAGAACAGCGAGCGGGGGTTCTCCGGCGTGATGAACTGCCGCTGCAACGAGGTCTTGGAGAAGACGAGCATCTGCGACGACTTCGGCACGTTCAGCGCCTCCAGCACCGCGGGCAACCAGCCGAACTTTGGGTCGAACTTCAGCTTCGCCTCGCCTCGGTCGATCTTTGCCTGGAGTTTTTCGATGGGGCTGTCGGGCTGCTTGTTCGAGTAGTCGATGATCTCCTCGTCGTACGGCACCTTGTGCGTCGAGCCTTGGAAGTCATCGGCGTGGAGGGCGGCGGGCGCGAGCAGCCAGGCGGCGAGTGCACTCAGTGCCCGCGCGGCGGTTCGCGTGTTGGAACGATTCAAAACCATGCGTCTTATGATCGGCATTTCTGACGTAATCCTCCGACCAGAGCTTCGCGGAAATTGCTCAAAGTGTGTCCGACCTTGACTCAGGTCAAAAGCTACGACGGCCGTCCCTTGGGTGTTCGCAACCGAACCAACCCGTATAGCGTGCCCAGCGAGACGCCAACAACCCAGCCGACTGGTCCGGTTATGAGAATGGCGGGCAGTAATCCCTGTTTGAAACTCAGCATGAAGATCATGGGGCTGACAAAGCTGATTCCACCCAGCAGAACCCCTCCAATCATTGCGCATGTCATCCGGGCGCGACTCGACGCGTGATGGCCTTTGAGCACAAACCACCAGCACAACATCGCGAGCGTTGCCGGGGCCAAGAACAGGATCGCGCCCCAATACCACTTCCACCAATAAAAGACCGCACTGCCGTGATGAAAGACCGCCCCGCCTAGATTGCCGAACATGTGCAGCGCCAACGCCGTTGGGATAAGTGCGCCGATGCCGGCCATGATTCGATCCAGCGTCGTGTTGATTGCGTCAGACCTTGGGCTCATGAGTTCGTTGTTGGCGGATTGATGCGAACGCAAGCTGAACTTCAATTCAACCGCACCGCAACCCGCCGTGCACCCCAATGGCCGGGCCGCGTCTCGAAGTGGCCGGGGACTTCGCAGCCGCAGAACCGGCATCGGTTTCCCTCGAGGTTCCATTCGCCGAGCACATACCAATCGCGCTCGATGAGTCGCTCGCCGCATCGCGGGCAATACGTGCTGCTGCCCGCAGTGTCGTGGACGTTGCCAGCATAGACGAAGTGCAGGCCCTTCGAGAGCGCGATGTCGCGCGCGCGCGTCAGCGTCGCGGGCGGAGTGTGCGGCTTGTCCATCATCTTGAAGTCGGGATGAAACGCCGTGAAATGCCACGGCACATCGAGGCCGAGGTTCTCAACGATCCAATCCGCGGCGCAATGGATTCCCGCGTCGTCATCGTTCTCACCGGGAATGAGCAGCGATGTGATCTCGAACCACACGTCCGTCTCGTGCTTCAGATATTTCAGCGTGTCGAGCACCGGTGCGAGCTGGCCGAAGCAGAGCTTGTGGTAGAAGTCCTCGTTGAAACCTTTCAAGTCCACGTTCGCCGCGTCCATGTGCTGATAAAACTCCGGGCGCGAATCCGGCGTCATGTAGCCCGCCGTCACAGCGACCGGGTGGATGCCCGTCTCGCGGCACGCGTCCGCCACGTCGATGGCATACTCGGCGAAGATCACCGGGTCGTTGTAGGTGAAGGCGACGGATTTGCAGCCGAGCCGTCTTGCCGCCGCAGCAATCGTCTCCGGCGAGGCCGCATCGGCGAGCTTGTCGAACTCGCGCGCCTTGCTGATGTCCC
>DATDFH010000280.1:0-9073 GCA_036522715.1 Verrucomicrobiia bacterium | reverse complement strand
AGAGCTTGCGCACGCGGCGCAGGTGCCGGTCGTAACCGCCGAGGGCGAGGAATTCGGCGACGGCCAGTTGCGGGAGCATCGCGTTGGAGTTCGTGTTCACGAACTTCAGGTGCTCCACCTTCGCCTGATACCGCCCCGGCGCCGCCCAGCCCACCCGGTAACCGGGTGCGATGGTCTTCGAAAACGAACTGCACAGCAGCACCAGGCCCTTCTTGTCGAATGCCTTCGCCGCTTTCGGGCGCTGCGGCGCGAACGCGAGGTCGCCGTAAAGATCGTCCTCGATCAGCGGGATGTCGCGCGCGGCCAGCAATTCCACCAACGCCTTCTTCTTCTCATCGGGCATGAGACTGCCCAGCGGATTGCTGAAGTTTGTCGAGAACATGCACGCCGTGATGTCGCAGCAGTCCAGCCGCTTCTCCAAGTCCACCAGACAAACTCCCTCGCGCGGAAAGGTCGGGACTTCGCACGCCTTCATCCCCAGCGACTCGATGATTTGCAGGAAGCCGAAATATGCCGGTGACTCGATGGCGATTGTATCCCCCGGCTGTGCCACCGCGCGCAGGCAGAGGTTGAGTGCCTCCATCGCGCCGCACGTCGTCACGATGTCGTCCGGCGCGAGCGTGCAACCGGCCTCCAGTGTCCGCCGCGCGATCTGCTTGCGCAACGCCAGCACGCCCGGCGGCACATCATAGCTGTTCCCCAAGTCCGGCGAACGCCGCCCGATGGCGGCCATGATCCGGCTCAGCTCGCGCGACGGCATCAACGACGGATCGGGGCACGCCGCGCCGAGCCGGACGAGTTCGGTGTTGCCCATCGCCTGCACGATCTGCATCACCAGTTCGCCAACGCTCACCCGTGTGGCGCGCGCGGCGGGCCGCGTGAGTTCCGGCTCCGGCGGCGCGACAAACGGCCGCGGCCGCACGTAGTAGCCCGATTGTGGGCGCGCCTCCAGCCAGCCCTGGCTTTCGAGCAGTCGATACGCCTGCGTGACCGTGGCGATGCTGATCTTTTCCTGCGTGCTGAGTCTGCGCATCGACGGCACGCGTTCGCCCGCGCGCAGCGTGCCGTGCTCGATCAACTCCGCCAGCCGCAGCGCGACCTGCCGGTAAAGTGTGTCATCCGGCCCGATCTGTTCGGCGAGGTGAGTGGCAAGGGGCTGCATGGACGCAACGATACCGGCGCGATGTGATGCGCATAGTAACAGCTTGCACGAAACCCGACCAGCACAGTTTTGCCGGCCGCGGAACTGTGCCGGTGACAATTTGCGGCCGCTGCATCTACCGCCCCGCGGGCGTGCGACCTAGCCTTGCGCCATGAATGTGAACACGACTGCCCTCGACCTTGCTGAACCATTTGAACATGCGCCGGTGCAATTCCGTCAGCGGCGTACTTCAGAACCAGCCGCCGCTCAAGCACCATTCGCCGAAGCGCAAACGCGCGACGACGTGTGTTGCCCCGACTGCTGGATCGACTTTCCTGCTGCGGCGCGTCCCGTGAAAATCGTGTTGCCGCTCACCCGCGAGCGCCTCGAAGCTGTGCTCTACCTCGTGCTCGTGGCCAGCCTCGCGTTCGCCCTTGGCCTGTTCTTTGTCGCGTTGTGATCAGCGCGTCGCTAAAAACGCGGCGGGCCACCATGCGTGTGAAGTTCCATCAGGTCGATGCGTTCGCAGCCGCGCCGTTCGGCGGCAACCCTGCCGCCGTCATCGTGCTCGATGCTCCGGCCGATGCGCGGTGGATGCAACATGTCGCGCGCGAGATGAACCTCAGCGAGACGGCGTTTCTGCACCGCGAAGGCGACGGCTTCCACTTGCGCTGGTTCACGCCCGCCGTCGAGGTCGCGCTCTGCGGCCACGCCACGCTCGCGAGCGCGCACGTGCTCTGGGAAACCGGCGCGCTCAAGCTGGCCGAGCCCGCGCGCTTCCAAACCAAGAGCGGACTGCTCACCGCGCAACGTCGCGGCAACTTGATCGAAATGAATTTCCCTGCGAAGCGTGCCGAAGTGTGCGACGCGCCGGCCGGTCTCGCGGAGGCCCTCGGCTGCACGCCGCGCTGGGTTGGACGCAGCGCGTTCGATTATCTCGTCGAGGTCGTGTCCGAGGAGACGCTGCGAAAGTTGCAGCCGGACTTCCGAGCGCTGCGCGCGTTGCCGGTGCGGGGGATTATCGCTACCAGCCGTTCGGCGTCGCCCGGGTTCGATTTCGTCTCACGCTTTTTCGCGCCGGCGTCGGGCGTGGATGAAGACCCGGTGACCGGCTCGGCGCACTGCGCGCTGGGTCTGTTCTGGCAGGAGCGGCTGCGCAAGGATGACTTCACTGCTTTCCAAGCCTCTGCCCGCGGCGGCGTGGTGCGTGTGGGCGTGCGCGGCGAGCGCGTGTTGCTCGCCGGCCAGGCCGTGACGGTCGTGCGCGGCGAACTCGCGGAGGACGCGTGCAAATAGTTCCCGTCCTCAACGGCGCGCAGTTGGCCGACGTGCGCGCGCTGCTGACCGAGTATGCCAACGAGTTGCAGCACCACATCTGCTTCAAGAGTTTCGAGCAGGAGCGCGCCGGCCTGCCCGGTGCGTATGCGCCGCCCGGCGGCAACTTGTGGCTCGCCTCCGTGGACGGCCGCGCCGCCGGCTGCGTCGCACTGCGCCCGCTCGAAGGCCGCCCCGGCGTGGGTGAGGTGAAGCGCCTCTACGTGCGGCCGGAGTTCCGCGGACATCGCATCGGGCACACGCTGATGGAGTTGCTCATCACTGAGGCGCGGCGCATCGGTTACACGCGGCTGTGGCTCGATACATTGCGGACCATGAAACCGGCCCACGCCATCTACACGGCGTCCGGCTTCAAACGCGTGCCGAACTCAGAGAAAGGCTTCGAGGAGGAAATCTGGTGTTTCGAGCTGGAGTTGTTGGAGTCGCGCTAGCTCAACACCGTCCGCTGGAGCAGCCACCAGGTGCCGAGGAGAATCACAACCGTTGAGCACGCTGGCACCCAGCGGCGAACGAAGAGCGGATGTTTTCGCAACGCCAGGATCGCCGGCAGCATCACGGCGGCAATGGTGATCTGGCCCACTTCGACTCCGAGATTGAAGGAGAACAGCGGCATCGCGATGCCCGTCGTGCCCGATGACACGCCGAGTTCGCGCAACACGCTGGCGAAGCCGAAGCCGTGGATCAGCCCGAACGCAAATGTCAGCAGCCACCGCCCGCGCGGCCCGTCGCGACGCACGAGGTTCTCGGCGCCCACATAGACAATCGTCACGGCGATGAGCGGCTCGACGATGCGGCTCGGCATGGTCACGACATTCAGCGTCGCCAAACCGAGCGTGACCGAGTGGGCGATGGTGAAGCACGTGATAATGATCGCCGCTTGCCGGAATCCGGGCACGACGATCAGCAGCGCAAAGAGAAACAGCAGATGATCGTAACCCGTGACGATGTGCTCGATGCCGAGCTTGAGGAAGTCGCGGAAGGTGTGCTTTGTCGGCGCGGGCGACTCCGGCTCGAAGAGCTTCTCCATGTCCACGTCGATCACGTCCTGCTCGGCGCTCAACAACACCTCGGCGAGCGTCTCGCCCTTTTCGTCGTGCAGGCTCACGAACTGTCGGTGCCCGCGCGGCATCTGTTTGATCAAGGTCGAATGCACCGACAGTTGCTTCGGCAGGTGCGCCGGATACGCAGCCGTGAGGTGAAAGTTGTTTGTCTCGTCGAGCCGGAACTTTGGCGCGTCGGGCGCGACCGCCTTGTCATCGACGCGGAGGTTCAGCGCCGTGCGGGCGATCTCGGCGAGCTTCGGTTGCGCGGCAGACCACTCGGCTTCGCTCACTTTTCCGTCGCCATCGGCATCGAGCTTCACGAGCGTCTCGATATCGGCGCGCGCGAAGGTGAGTTCCGCCTCGATCTTGTCCGGCCGCACGCGCAATTGCCCCGTGCTCAGTCCGGGGTCGTGGGCGAGCACCGTTCGCGCGACCAACACCGTGACGGCCGCGGCTGCGACAGTGAAACGGAACGCGCGTCGAGGATTCATCGGGCAAGACTTATCGCCGCTGCCGCCGGGGAAGGCAAAGCGAAACAGGCTCTGATGGAACGCGAAGCCACAGCGGACGAACAAATCTGCGAATCAGTTCCAGACGGAAGGCAGCCGCTGGCCGGAAGTTCACGCAGATCGAAAGGAACGGCTCCCGCAAGTCACGCGAAGGCGATCCTCGCAGGAGCCGTGTGGCTTTGGTCAGGCTGGCTTGATCGCGATCCATCGGCTTACGGATGGCTGTGGTTGCGGCCGTTCTGCGGCGTGCCTTCATAGGGGAAGGTCTTGTTGTAGCCGATGTCGTTCTTGCTCACGCCGTCGATGCCGTCGGCCACGCGGATGACCAGCGGGCCGCGTAGGTCGCTGATGAGCGCGCTGACCGCGATGTCCACCACGTCGTCACCGAAGCGCCGGCCATTGGGCCAGCCGCCCGGAACGAAACCACCATTGCCGAACGGGTCCTGGACCTGGCTCTGAAGCACGTCGCCGCCGAAGATGCTCAAGCGCGAGAAGCCTGCGTCGTCGGGATTCGTCGGATGGCCCGCGCCGCTGCCGGCGAAGCGCACGCCCGGCGTCGAGAGGTCCACCTTGATCAGGTCGGGGATGTAAATGCCCGCGATGTCGGTGCGATTGCTCTCGGGCGCGGGACCGCTGCCGCCGAAGACGATCAAGTTGATCAACTTCGCCAGTTCGGGATTGAGCGCGTACTTCGCGAAGAGCGCTGAGTCCTGCGACGGGCTGGTGCGGCTGTAGCGATCCTTGTCCGCGATGGCGACGAGGCCCTCGTTGAAGAGCGGGTTGCCCTGCCGGGCCACCTGAACCCAGTTGCCCGCGTTCTGATTCCCGTCCTCGCGGAGGATGCGAATCTGGCGGCGGCTCGTCGTCGCATACACGCCGGCGACCTGCTGATCGCCACCGAGTTCGCTGACGGGAATTTCGAGCGCCATGAGATGCAGGTTGTAGCCGCCCTGCGAATCCTTGCCCGGACTGCGAAGCTGCAACAGGTCGAAGATCGACCCGATGTCGGCATAGAAACCGTCGTCACGCTGGCCGGCGAATGTGGTGTAACCGCCCGCGAGATTCGTGATCGCCTGCTGCGTGTAACGGTCGAGCGCGGCGAACGTGGACACGCCGTCCTTCGCCGGGTTGTTGCCGTTGTCGCCTTGGTTGTAGAACGGCGTGGCGATGCCCTGGTTGTTCGGCGGCACGACGCCGGTGCCAAGCGCGGTGCGCGCGCCGGTGCGATGGTCCACCTTCGTGACGGTGTAGCTCTGCACGAGGTTCTGCGCGTTGTCGCCGACGTTGTTGATCACGCCGAGGTAGGACTGGAGAATCGTGCCGGAGTTCTTGAACGCCGTCTTGAACTGGAACTGGTAGCTCAAGGTTGGCCTGCCCGCCGCGCGGTCGTTGCCAAGCGCGACGTGGATTTCATAAAGCACGTTGTCGTCGAAGTTATACTTGTTCGGCCCGATGCCCGGTTCCTGGTGCGGATAGACGCCCAGCGCGACGGTGAGGTGCTTCGAGCCGTTGGCCTCGACATCGACAAACGCGTACACGTCCGTGGTGTTGGCCGCCGGATCGAGCACGATCAGCGGCGCGTCCATGTGGCTGGAGGCCCGCGAATGGATGGGCAGTGAGACCGCGAGCGCGAGCGTCGCGGCGAGGTGGAGGAGCTTTGGTTTCTTCATGTTGTGTCTGCGTTTGTTTGTTGTGTTGTGAGGTAAGAATCCCGCGAACCGTTCGCGGAAAGGGATTTAGCGGACGTCTGCTCGCGGGCTGGCAGTGGGCGCGGGCGCCTTGGTCAAAAGTTTCGCGGCGCGGTCCAAATGCTCGCGCTCGGAGGGGAGCAACAGATGCTCAAGGCCGCGGGCGCGCGTGAGCCACGCTGCGGCATCATCGCGGCCGAGGCGCGTTGCTATTACGCCGGCGTGGAGGAACAACCTCGCGTCCTGAGTGCCTTCGGCGAGTGCGCGCTCCATCGACTTCCATGCGTTGGCGTGACGCCCTGCGGTGGATTGCGCCCACGCGATGGCGTCGTGCGTAAAAATGTCAGCACGATCCTGCAACTCGCGCGTGGCAAGACGCAGTGTCACGTCGGTCTGCTCGCCGCGCGTGGCGAGGAACAGCGCGAAGGTGCGCGGATCGTTCGCAGCGCCGGTGCGTTTGAGTTCGGCTTCGACGGTGACTGCTTCACCGGCGCGGTTCGCTGCACGCAACGCATCGGCGAACGCCCACTGATATTCTGGCAAGGGGTTCTTGGTAGCCGCGCGGCGAAGGAGTTCGACGGCTTCGGCGGATTTGCCGGCGGCCGACGTCATCCGTCCTCGCAGCAGGAGCGCGGGCGGATAGTCCGGCACGAATTCACGCGCCGCATCGCACGCCGCCTCGGTCTTCGTGTTCACGCCCGCCTGAGATTGGAACGCAGCGAGACGCGTGAATGCCCACGCGGCGGATTCGGCGTCCAGCGGACTCGCGGCGCGCACGGCGAGTTCAGCGGCTTCGATCGCGCCGGCGAGATCGCCCTTGAGCCAGCGCATGTGTGCGACGCGGCTGTACGACTGGAGATCGGGCCGCAGATCGACCATGCGCTGATACTCGATGATGGCCTCGGAGAGTTTGCCCTGATCGGCGAGCGCGTCGCCCAACAGTCCGTGGTCGAAGGCGAATTCCCGTTGCGCGACCAGTTGGCGTCCGATGGCTTCGGCCTCCTCGAAGTGATGCAGCGATTGCGCGACGTGCCCGCGCAGCAGCAGGGTCTCTGGGCTTTTCACGTGATGCGCCTGAAGCGCGAGCGCGCAGTGCTCGGCGAGTTTGTAGAAACCAGGATCGTGACTCGCGCGCGCCTTCGCGACAAAGAGCCAGCCGAGCCGTTCGAGTTGGGTGCACGGGTCGGTCGCGGCGCGGGCCGCTTGCTGCGCCTTCACGATCTGCTCGTCGAGTTTCCCGCTGCCTGAGTGCGGCGCGAGCGCAATCTTCCACGACGACGAGCGGCGCATCGCACTGAACGGATCGTTGCCCGGAGTTTGCGCTGGCGCGGGAGACAAGTTGATCGCAGCCGCGAACGAGTTGACCGCGAGCGCCAGAATCGCCGCGAGGATCGCCGCGGCGCGACGAGTTGTTCGAGTGATTGGTTGCATGTTCGACGTGGATTACGCACGGCGAACACGCGCGGATGCACCCGACAAGGCCGGGCGAAGAAAAAGTTTTCCACGGAAGAAATCGTGCATCCGATCCCCGACGGCTGACGTAATATCACGGAGGCGTCTTGCCATTGACCTGCGGCTCGGTTACAGGCTCGAACGACCGAAAGCATCGCGCGGTTGCGCGATTCATTACGGGCAGCGTCGAAATCCAACGCAGCGCCATCCCTCATGAATACGAACGCCTCCGCCCCTTCCGAAATCCACGATGCCGTCGCGGCTTACCCGCTGTTGACCGCGCTGCGCGAACGACGCTCGCGCCGCTTCGGGCGCGGGATGAGAATCCCCGCCGGCCCCCTGGCTTACGAGAGCCGGCACAAACCCGTCCCTCTCACAGAGGGCGAGGAGGCCGCACTGGTGTTCGCCGCGTGCGGCATCACGGGGCACGCGCTGGCTGATCTCGCGTACGCGAAGGGCGAGGGCGGCAACATCATGGCCGGCCTGGTCGCGCGCACGATTGCCAGCGGTGATGGCTTGCAGACGGTGAGTCTGGTCGTGGTGAACGACGGCGCGACGCATCTGGTCCGGAAGCCGCGCGAATTGCCGGCGAAGGAAATTCCGGAGATGATCGAACTGGGCCGGCGCGGCGAGTTCACCGAGTTGTATCGGCGCTCGCGTGTATTGCTCAAAGAGGGCCGCGCCGCGCCACCGATCGAGCCGCTGTTCAACATCAACGCCAACCGCTGGTCCGCGCACGCGCCGGGCACGAGCTACTTCCTGCCGGTCAACGATCTCACGTTCATGTACGTGAACGGGCTGCTGGAAATCCTGAACGAGGCGACGGGCGTCTTCCTGCTCGACGAGCGGAACGGCTTCCGGCCCGCGGGCGTGGCAAAGTTTGCGCGCAGCCGCGGCGGCCATCTCGAAGATGATCCGCACAAGTTTCGCGTGGGCACGATCCGGCAGATCGAGCAGTTCGTGACCGAGTTCGTGACCGTGGAGCAGGGGATGATGCTCCAAAACCTCGGGCTGATGGCGCAGGCGCTCGGGCTGGGCGGGTTTCCCAACTTCGCCAATCACGAGTTCGGCTGGTTCCAGGCGCTCGGCTTCCGCATGGAGCAGATGCCGGCCAGCCGTTACCTCGGCGCCGGGCCGGTCGTGTCGTTCGCGATGAACCTGCTCAAGCGAAATCCATCCGTGCCGTATCCCATCGGCCTTGAGCGCAACGGCGAGGTTCAGCTGAAACCGTTCTGCCCGCCGTACTACAAGTCGATGGCCGACGCGGTGCGGGCGGTGGTCGAGTTGAAGTTTGGCGCGCAGGGAATCTTCCGCGGCGGCCCGGGCGAAAGCGCGTGGGCGAAGCACGGCGAAGTCGTGAACCAGGTTCCGCCGATCAGCGAAGCGGCGATCGCCGCGACGACCGCCTACTGCGAATACCTCTGGGAACGCTACGGCCGCTTCCCGGTTTACATGCCGCCGTATCGCACGGTGCTCGGTTTTCAGGCCTGCCACCTCGACGCGGAGTTTTACGACAAGTTCTATCGCCCGGAGGCGCTGGGCGAAACGCAGCGGAGGTAGCTCGACATTCCAATGTCGAAAATCCCCGCACTACGTCACGCAGCCAAACGCGACATCGGAGTGTCGCGCTACGCCATCGCGTATCCGACCAGCGGATCATCCGTGGTAAGCACCGCGAGCAAGGTGCAGCCTCCGACTGAGAAATTCTCCGCGTGGTGCGAGCCAGCCTCGGCGTGGTGGAAATCGCCCGCGCGCAATTCAGTTTCGCCGATGTGGAGATCACCCGTGAGCACGAAGAAATCCTCCGGGCCGACGTTTACATGCGCCGGGTAGCGCGTGCCGGGATCGAGTTTGCCGAGCAGGACCGCGTAACCGCGCTCCCGCTCTAGCGAGAGCAATTTGATG
>DATDFH010000279.1:0-2383 GCA_036522715.1 Verrucomicrobiia bacterium | reverse complement strand
GCCACGGCTCAAGCCCATCGTGGAAATCAATCCGCGCTACACGATGGGGCGCGTGACGGTGGAGTTGATGCGGCAGACTTGTCAGGGCAGTTTCGGTTTGTTCCGGCTCCTCAACCGCGCGGGGTTGCGTGCGGAGGGCGTCAACGATTTCCCCGCCTACGCCCGCTCGTTGAGCGAACGCTTCCCGCTCCGGCTCGAAGGCGAACCGAATCCACGCATCCGCGAAGGCGCGCTTTGCCTGAATGATCCGGCGCGCGCGCAGGTTTGCCTTGCCGAGTTTCGCGTCAACCGAACTCTTGAGACGTGTGCGCCGTTTGACGCTTGATGCTGGAGCAATTAGCAGAGCGAGTTTCCGGATGTGGTAGAGACGTGAAGATGCAACCTCAGAGCGAATTCGGCTGCAAAACTTCCCCAACCCACCCGACCCTCACTCCTTCCGCTTGAACACCGAGCTCGTGTCTGCAATGTTCAGAACGGAAAGATCGAGGCCGCCCTCCGGGTCGCGTTGTTGGGCGGTTTGGAGTTGTTGCGCGATGCGGTCGCGGATTTTCGCCGCGTAGAATTTCACCACGCCCACGCCGATCTGCGCGCGGAAGATCACCAGCAGGAGGCAGTGTTCGTCCACGTTCGACATGAAGATGCTGGAGTTCTCCCCCTGCTGATACACGCTGGTGAAGCTGGGTTCCTGCACGAGGTTGGCGATGGTTTCATTCGCCATGAACGCCCCCGACGCCAGCGCGCCGATGGAAGTGACATCGAACTCGCGCGTGTCGCCCTGGTGCGTGAGGAGGAAACCACCCTTGTCCAGAATCAGCGCGGCGGTGGCGTCGCTGCGGCTCAGCAACTCGCGGAGTGCGTCGTCGAGCGCCGCGATGTCTTCCTCGATAAGTTGAGGGAGCGTGGCCATGTCATGCGTATTGCGGCTGGTTTTGATTGATGAACTTGTTGAGCAACATGCGCGTGATCATGTTGAGCGTCTCGAACACGCCTTCGCAGCGATGCGCCGCGGCGGTGAAGGAGGGCACCTGCAGCTCGCGGTTGTTCAACAGGAATTCCATGTATTCAACCGGCGCGGCGTTGGGCAGGTCGCGCTTGTTGTATTGCAGAACGTAAGGGATTTCGTCCAGGTCGAGCTTCAAGCTGCGCAAGTTGTCCTGGAGATTTTGAAAGCTCTCGACGTTCTCGGTCATTTTCTCGTATTGCGAATCGGCGACGAACACGATGCCGTCCACGCCGCGCAGTACGAGCTGGCGCGTGGTGTTGTAAATGACCTGGCCCGGCACGGTGTAGAGCTGGAACTTTGTCTTGAAGCCCTTGATGGACATCGCCTCGATGGGCAGGAAGTCGAAGAAGAGCGTGCGGTCGGAGCTGGTCGCGAGCGAGACGAGTTTGCCCTTGTTGCCGGCGGCGGTTTGGACGTGGTCGTGAACTTGCACGAGGTTGGTCGTCTTGCCGCACATGCCCGGCCCGTAATAGACGATTTTGACCTGCAGTTCCCTGGTAGCTTGATTGATGATGGCCATAAATTTATTCGGTTAGCGTCGGCGATCCATTTCGCAAGCGAGCGCGGCGAGTTCGGCGGTGGGCATCTGCTCGCCCGCGCGACCGAATGCGGCGAAGAAGATCGCGTTCACGCGGAAAATCTTCCACGGCACGTTGCCGACGGTGAAATTCAAGTTGTTCAGTTCGCCCATACGCAATTCCTTCGTGGCCTGACTGACCTTCGAGAAAATGTGCGGCAGAAACGCGGCGAGCGTATCGCCGTTCAGCTCGGGCGGGATGCGGTTCGCCACGGAGAGACCGTCCGGCAGCGCGATGATCGCGCCGGCCACGCCGTCCAGCGACGCGGCGCGCGCGACGATTTCGTTGGGCGTCGCATACTTCGCGATGAAGTCGGTGCCGCCTGGGCCTTTGCGCTTGTAATCGGTGTCGTCCACCTTCGCGTTATCGGAGGTGTCGTCCCAGACGTAGTAGTTGGTGTCCACCTGCTTCTTGGTGGCGGCGGGAGCCGCAACCGGCTCGGGCTGCGGCAGGCCGAAGAACAAATTCGGAATCTGCTCGTCAATCTGCGGGCGCTGTGACTTGCCGGTGGCTTTTTGCCGGGCAACGAAGAGCGGCGCGAGGACGTTCAACGGCAATTCCAACTCGACGTTGTCGTTCGCAGAAACAGTGGGAAGCGTTGCGGGGCGAATCCAGGAGCGCAAAGTTTTCCACGGGAAGGCGACGCGCCCACGTTTGAGCGCGGCCTCGATCAGATTCACGGGCAGACCCACGCGGGCGTCCACAAGATTCAATTGCACGATTTCCGTGCGCACCGCATCGGGCCACGTCTCGGCCAACACCGTCAGCGGCGTGGGCAACGTTTCGTTTACGTTTGCGGCGG
>DATDFH010000278.1:0-5980 GCA_036522715.1 Verrucomicrobiia bacterium | reverse complement strand
ATGTGATGGTCACGGGCCTTTTCCCCGGCACTGCCACCTTCAATAGCACGGTCCTCAGCTGTGCTGGCGTCACCGACATGTACCTGCTCCGGCTCAATCCGTAATCGCTCGCTTGCAGCGGTCGGCGGTGACTCGGAAAGGGGTCAGGGCGAGGGCGAGCGAGGACATCATTTTTCCCGCACAACTTTCCCTCGCCAGCCGCTGCCCTTGCCCGTTTAATCGCGCCCCATGTCGGGCATCTGGCGACACCCATTCCGATTCTTGCTGCGCTTCACGAAGTTCCTCTGGCTGTTGCTCGGCGGGGGAATGCATTTCGTGTTTGCCTACCAGTTGACGGGGCGGGCGAAATCCCGCCGCGCGCGCGCCGGGTGGCTCCAGCATTGGGCGCGTTTCGGCGCGGGCATCTTCCGCATGAAAGTCGAGGTGAAGGGCCAGCTTCCGCCCGGCGGCGTGCTTACCTCCAATCACCTCGGCTACGTGGACATCCTGGTGCTGGGGTCGTTGCAGCCCACGGTCTTCGTCGCGAAGGCCGACGTGGAGGGCTGGCCGGTGTTGGGCTGGCTCGTTCGGGCGGGGGGCACGGTCTTCATCAAGCGCGAGCAACGCTCGCACGTCGCGGAGATCGTCGGGGAATTCGCGCCGTTGATCGCCGAGAATCTTCCCGTGGTGATGTTCCTCGAAGGCACCAGCACCGGCGGCGAGCATGTGCTGCCGTTCCGCCCATCGTTGCTCGAACCGGTCGTCGCCAACGATTGGCCGGTGACGCCAGTGTGGATCGGTTACTCGCTCGCCGACGGCTCGGTCGTGGACGAAGTCGCCTACTGGCGCGACATGACGCTCATGCCGCACCTGTTGAATCTGCTGACGAAGAAGGAACTGACCGCGCACGTCGCATTTGGCGAACCGATGCGCGCCGCTGGCCTCGATCGGAAGGAACTCGCGCGGCGATTGCAGGGGCAGGTGTGTGAACTGGCGGCGCGGTTTGGCCGGCGCGTGGAGATCGGTTCGCACTGGCACGCGTTGCCGGAGAAGAAGGGGTGATAACCCGGCCCTGCTCGTCACTCCTGCACGAAGTAACTCAAGTTCTCCAGTTCGATCGCGAGGTTGACGTTGTTGACCGTCACGTCCTCCGGCACGGCCAGGACGATGGGCGCGAAATTCAGAATGCCGGTGATGCCCGCGGCCAGCAGGTCGTTCGTCACTTCCTGCGCTGCCGAGGCGGGCACGGTGACGATCGCCATCTTCACGCGGTGGGCGCGCACGAACTCGCGCAGCTTGTCCATCGCGTAAACCGGCTTCACCGCCGGTCGATGGCGGAAGCGCGCGGCGTCGAGGTCGAACGCGGCGGTGACTTCAAATCCCTCCTGTGCGAAGCCGCGATACGAGAGCAACGCCGAGCCGAGGTTGCCCACGCCGACGAGGATCACGGGCTGGAGGCTGTTCGTGCCCAGCGTGTCGGTAATCATCTTGGCGAGCTGCTCGACGTCGTAGCCCAGGCCGCGCGTGCCGAACTGGCCGAAGTAGGTGAGGTCCTTGCGCAACTGGGTGGACTTGACGCCCGCCGCGCGCGCCAGCGCCTCGCTGGAAACGGTGCGGATGGCGTTGAGCTTGAGACGTTGCAGGCAGCGCAGGTAGAGCGAGAGCCGATAGACGGCCTTGCGCGGGATTTCGGAACGGACGGTCTTCTTCAAGCCGCGGGCAGGATACTGAAAATCATCGCGCTCGCAAGCGCGCGAACCACCGACCTCCGTTCTTACTCTTACTCGTGCTCTTACTCCTACTCTCTGCCCGCGAGCAGTTCCGAAGACGAGAACGAGTAAGAGTATGAGAAAGAGTAAGAATGCCAGCAGGCGAAACTTAACCCGATTACTCAATCCGGAGCGAGCAAGGAAAGAACCGCTCGCGCCGCGCGCGCCGCCGCGCCGGGGCCGCCCAGCGATTCGATGACGCGCGCAAGCTTCGTCTGGATTTCCCGACGGCGGGTGTCGTTGCCAAGCAAGTCCAGCGCGGCATCGGCGATCTTCTCCGGCGTGGCGTCGTCCTGGATGAACTCCGGGAAGATCTCTTCGTTGGCCAGCAGGTTGGGCATCGCGAGATACTTTACGCCAACGATGCGTTTGCCGATCTGGTAGGTGCTCCACGAGGTCTTGTAGAGCGCCACCGTCGGCACGCCGAAGTAGGCGCACTCCAGCGTCACGGTGCCGGTGGACGCGATGGCTGCGGTGCTCTCCGCCAATGCTTCGGCGAGATCGCCCACGTTGACCTCGATGCCGGGCGGAAGTGGAACCAATGTGGAGGCGAGCCGCTTGAGTTCTTCATTCGGCAGGACCATGCCGAAGCGTGCGTCGTTGCGCACCGCGCGAATCCGGTTCACGGCCGCGACCATCACCGGCAGGTGGCGATTCAACTCGCTGATGCGGCTGCCGGGAAGCAACAGGAGCAGCGGCGTCTCCGTCATTTCTGCTTTCTGCTTTCCGCTTTCCGCTTTCCCGTGCCGGTCCACGATCGGATGCCCGACAAACTCGACGCGAAACTTCGGCACTCTCTGCGCGTACCACGCCTTCTCGAACGGAAAGATCGACAGCAGCAAATCATAGTCGCGCGCCATCGACTTCGCGCGACCGGGACGCGAGGCCCAGACTTGGGGCGAAACGTATTGCGCGATCTTCGGTTTCCACGAGTTGGTCTTGAGCAGCCGGCAGCCGAGCAGCGAGCGCAGCGCGCGGACGAAGCGGCGGTTGAACCCCGAGAAATCCACGCACACGATCACGTCGGGCCGATGCGCTAGGGCGAGGCAGACCAGTTGATTGATGAACCGGCGAAACTTGAAATAACCCTTGAGCGCATCCGACACGCCGATGACCGAGTGCTTCGTGAGACCGAACCCAAACTCCACGCCCGCCGCGCGCATGTGCGATCCCCCGGCGCCGACGAAGCGGGGCGTAAAGCCGCGTCGCTCAAACTCCGCGCGCATTGCCGTCACCAGTTCTGCCGCGAGCATGTCGCCGCTCGGCTCGCCGGCGATAAGCATGACCGTGAGCGGTTTCACCGGGTTGGCTTCGCGTCCACCGCCTGCACCTGCCGCGTGATCTCGAAGGCGAGGTCCAACGCGCGTTTCGCGGATTCGCCACTGACCATCGGTGTCTGAAGCGCAGCGACGCATTCGACGAAGTGTTCGAGTTCGAGCTTGAGCGGCTCCTCCTTCGCGATGGGCACCGGCTCGCGCACGATGCGTTTGCCCGCGAACTCGCTGACGATGGTTGAATCCTTGGCGTGCAGGAGTTTTTTGAGGAGTGAACTCTCATCCTCGCCGTCGCGCGCGAGGCGGTAGATGAACCCTTCCTGCGCGCGGTAATCGAGCGAGATGTAACTCGTCTGCGGCCCGGCGCTAAACACTCGAATCTTGCGCATCCGCTCCGGGCTGATGCGGCTGGCGGTAAGGTTGGCGATGCAGCCATTGGCAAATCTCAGCCGCGCGTTCGCGATGTCCTCGCTCGCGCTCAACACCGGGATGCCCACCGCGTCCACGCCGACGACAGGCGACCGCACGAAGGCCAGCACGACATCGAGATCGTGGATCATCAGATCGAGCACCACGCCGATGTCGGTGCTGCGCGCGGGAAATGGCGAGAGACGATGCACCTCGATGAAACGCGGCTCGGTTGCCACATCTTGAAGATATTTGAAGACCGGATTGAACCGCTCGACGTGGCCGACTTGCAGAACGCAGCCGTTCGCCTGCGCAAGCCGGACCAGTTCGGTCGCCTGCGCGGCGCGGTCGGTCATGGGCTTTTCGACGAGTGCGTGTTTGCGTTGCTGGAGCAGGTCGCGCGCGATGTCGAAGTGCGTGACGGTCGGCGTCACCACGCTCAACGCATCGGCTGCTGCTGCCGCTTCGGCGACGGTGGCGAAGCAGCGTACGCGATGTTTCTCGGCGATCCTGCGCGCGGTTTCCGTATTCGCGTCGAACACGCCGGTGAACGTGATTTTGCCGGCCGCAGCGAGTTCGGCATAGATGCGCGCGTGTTCTTTTCCGAGCGACCCCGTGCCGATGACGGCCGTTTTGACCAGCGAACCCATGCGCGGAGGATGGAGTTCAATGTGTGAAGTTCAAAGTTCAAAGTTGCCACGCTGCGCGCCGCTTGTTTTGCTCGTCCCCAGCTTTCACGTTCATGAATCGCCGTTCCTTTCTCAAAGCCGCCACTGTCACTGTCGCCGCGATGCCAGCCTTGGCCACCGATGCCAAGCCGCGACTCAAAATCGGTTTCCTTGGCGTCGGGCACTCGCATGCAGACGGGAAAATCACGGCGGTGCAGAACTCGGGCGATTGGGAACTGGTGGGCATCGCCGACGAGGACGCGAAGTTGCGAACGAAGAACGAAGCGAGGGGCATTCGCATCCTGACGCCGGACGAGTTGCTCCGCGCCGCGGATGTCGTGGCCGTGGAGTCCGCCGTGCGCGATCATTTCCGGCAGGCGAAGCGAGCGCTCGCCGCTGGCAAACACGTCCATGTCGAGAAGCCGCCTGGGACATCGGTCGGAGAGTTTCGTGAACTGGTGGAACTTGCCCGGAAGCAGAAGCGGCTGCTCCAGATGGGCTACATGTGGCGCTACCATCCGGGCTTCGCGAAGATTTTCGAGGCGGTGCGCAGCGGCTGGCTTGGCGAGGTGTCCTTCGTGCGCGCGACGATCAATTCGCTCTACGACGCCAGCAAGCCCGACGGACGCAGGGAACTCGCCGGGTTCCGCGGTGGCGCGATGCTTGAACTCGGCTGCCACGTGATCGACCAGCTTGTGCGCCTGCTGGGTGCGCCACAGAAAGTTTCGACCACGTTGCGCACGCACGGAGCCGCCGACACGCTGGCCGACAACACCGTCGCCGTTTTCGATTTCCCGAAGGCGCTCGGAATCGTCCACGTCAACCTGCTTCAGCCCGGCGCATCCGCGCACCGCGCATTCGAGGTCATCGGCAGCAATGGCACCGCGCGCCT
The DNA here is from genome assembly GCA_036522715.1 of Verrucomicrobiia bacterium. Taxonomy (GTDB): domain Bacteria; phylum Verrucomicrobiota; class Verrucomicrobiia; order Limisphaerales; family JACQFS01; genus DATDFH01. The sequence continues at coordinate 990 of DATDFH010000278.1, read as the reverse complement.
AGAGCCGATTGAACCGCCGACGTTGGTCGTGCATCTGGCGCAGCCCGCCGGGCTGTACAAGAAGGGCGCGCAGACGATCGCGTTGGCGAAGTATGAGCGCTACGTGCCGGAGCTTGCCGACTTCGCCGACGCCATCCGCGCCGGCCGGCCGCTCGCGGTCACGCCCGAGGAGGATTTGCGCGTCCACGAGTGGGTGATGAAGGCGTGTGAGATGTGAACGGACCGCGGCACGTCCCGGGCCGCCCAGTTTCTACTCTTGCCGCGCACTCACGCAGTTGACTAAATCGCCGCGTGGAATTTCTTGCTTATGCGCTCGTCGCCCTCGGCGCGTATCTGCTCGGGTCGATCCCGACGGGTTATCTCATGGCGCGCGCGAAGGGCATCGACATCCGCACGGTCGGCAGCGGGAACATCGGCGCGACGAATGCTTTTCGCGTGCTGGGCAAGGGGCCGGGTGTGTTCGTGCTGCTCGTCGACGCGGCCAAAGGTTGTGTGGCCGTGGTGCTCGCGGCGCTGGCTGGGCCGCTGCTCGCAGGCGTCCCGAGTGAACGCGTGAATGAAGTGTCGGAGGTCTTTCAGGTTATCGCTGGCTTGGGCGCGATCCTCGGGCACAACTTCACCTGCTGGCTCAAGTTCAAAGGCGGCAAGGGCGTGGCGACTTCGGCGGGCGTGCTGCTGGCGCTGCTGCCCAAAGCGCTCGGCATCGCGTTCGGTGCGTGGGTCGTCGCGTTCGCTCTTAGCCGATACGTGTCGCTGGCGTCGATCACGGCGGCGGTGACGTTGCCGGTGGCGACGTGGTTGTTCGGTTACAGCCGGATGCTGACGACAGTTTCGGCGATCATCGGCGTGCTGACAATTTACCGGCATCGCGGGAACATTCAGCGGCTGCTCGCCGGAACGGAGAATCGCGTCGGCGCGAAGAAACCGCCGGAGAAGGAAGGCAAATCGTGAACACCACCGTTCTCGGCGCGGGCGCGTGGGGCACAGCGC
>DATDFH010000277.1:0-10980 GCA_036522715.1 Verrucomicrobiia bacterium | reverse complement strand
GATTGCGTTGGACGGAGCGCTCTGCGCCGACTCGTTGTTGGCGTTGTCCACCGCGGAAATCCGGTAGGAATAGCTGGTCGAAGCTGCGAGGCCACCGTCATTGATCAACACGGACGGGACGAGCACCTGGTAGATCAGATTTCCGTCGCGGTAAATGTTGTAGCCTTTGAGGCCCGAACCGCCGGTGTCGGTCGAGGCGGTCCAGGTGAGCCGAACCTGGCTGCAACTGGTCGCCGTGGCCGTGAAGCCAGTCGGCACGGAAGGCGGAGTGACATCCGCGCAAGCCGGCGTCGTGGCGCCGGCAGCGGTGCTTTGCGCAGAGCGATTGCCCGCGCCGTCAATCGCCAGCACGGTGTAGGAATAACCGGTGGAGGCCGGCAAGCCGGTGTCACTGGTGAAGTTTGCGGTTACCGACTTCAGGAACGCGCCATTGCGATAGATCTCGTAACCGCTCAAACCAGAACCGCCGGTGTCAGTTGAGGTGTTCCACGAGAGATTGATCTGGCTACAGCTCGCCGCCGAGGCGGTCACACCGGTCGGAACCGAAGGAGGCGTCGTATCAGGACAGGCCGGCGTCGTGGTGCCAGCCGCGGTGCTCGCGGAGGAGCGGTTGCCGGCGTTGTCGATCGCCTTCACGGTGTAGGAGTAACTAGTTGACGCCGCCAGGCCGGTGTCGCTGGTCGAAGTAGTCGTGACGGTCTTCACGTAGGTCCCGCCACGATAGATTTCGTAGCCGTTCAGGCCGGAACCACCGGTGTCGGTCGACGCGTTCCACGAGAGATTGATCTGGCTACAGCTCGCCGCAGTGGCCGACAGGCCCGTCGGAGTCGAAGGAGCGATCAAGTCCGCGCAGACAGGTGTCGTCACGCTCAGGGCGAGGGTCTGGGCGGATTCATTGCCGACTATGTCCACGGCGGAAATCCCGTAGAGATACGCGGTCAAAGCGGCGAGGCCCGGATCAACACTCGAAGTGACGCCCGCCGGCACCTGCCGGAGGAAACTTCCGTTGCGATAAAGGTTGTAGCCCCTGAGTCCGCCGCCACCGCTGTCGCTGGAAGCGTTCCAAGTCACAGTCACCTGACTGCAACTGTTGATCGTTGCCAGCGGGCTTGTAGGTGCGGTCGGAGCACTCAAGTCAGTGGTCACCGCGAAAAAACACGCCGCCCCTTGGGGAACGGGATTGGTGGCCTTGGTGCCGTTCACGACCGAACCAAACTTGTGCCACGTGTCGTTGAAGTTGGTCCGGCAAACCAGTTGAAAGGGGCCAAGATTTGTACCCGGGTTCCACCCCATGATTACATTCCCATTGGAGATCGTGAGGGAATTCATCATCAATACACTGGGAGCCGCGGGCGGATTGGTCACGACGATGTAGTTGGACCGGCTCAACCCGTTCGCCCCGCCATCGCCGCTGACCGTCAGCGTCACCGTATTCGTTCCGGCAGTATTGTAGGTATGGGTGACACTCGTTGCAAACGTGTTCAGCGTCGCTCCATCGCCGAAGTTCCAGAATCGGCTCGTAATCTGGCCCGTGGAACTGTCGGTAAAAGTTACGGCCAGCGGATACGTGCCCGTCACCGGTGTACCGCTGAACGCCGCCACGGGAGGCGGAGGGTTGGTCACGATGATGTAGTTCGTGCGAGTCAGGGTGCCCGACCCACTACCACCGGTCACGGTGAGAGTGACACTGTTCGTTCCGGCCGTAGTATAGGTATGGCTGAGACTCGTAGCGGCCGTGTTTGTCGTTCCGCCGTCGCCGAAATCCCACAAGCGGCTTGTGATCGAGCCGGTGGAACTGTCGGTAAAAGTGACGGTCAGTGGACGCGTACCCACGACGGGACTACCACTGAAAGCAGCCACCGGCTTTGCAGCGAAGGTGCTGACACTTCCGCAGAGGAGAACGAAGAGCGATGCGAAGACCGAACCCACGCACAACCGGCTGGCGCGTCGCAGCCCCGAAAGTCGCGAACTGCCGCAAGTGGAATACAGAGTGGAAACCGGCAGGTGCCGATGTGAGACTACAGTATTCGATTGATCGGGCAAACTTTGAAACATTCTTGGGTCGTGGGATGGAGCCGGTTTATCCGTGGGTTGCGGTGGCTAGGTTCGTGGGTTGGGGTTTGGTTGGGACAAAGCGGTTGATCCTCTCGACCGGGACGAAACGAGCCTCGCACTGATGACGGCTAGGCGTCACGTTTCGCATTTTCGCTGTTCGACTGTCTTTCATTCGGCTTGAGGCAAGTGGGTTTAGCTAGCCCCGTGCCAAGGGGTCGGGTTGGCCGTAGATGGGGCAATTCTGTTGAAGTTTGGGGCGAAGACGCGAGTTGGGATCCAGCGTGGATGTAGAATCCAAGTGCCTCGAATGACGTGGTTAATGGCGAGATTAGAAGCAGCTAAGATTTGGGAGACGAGAAATGGTGCGCCCGGCCGGGCGACGGGCCGCCGCATCACGCGGATCGGCACGCCTGCATTTTGCAATGCCAGCCGGGGCAAACCGTGCGCCCTGACGCGGCTCTCCCATAAGCATTCAGAGCACTGGAGTTGCGTTGCGGATGAAGCTTCCGTCGGGGAAAATGGCGCCGCCTGCTGAGGCACCCTCAAGTGCTCACCATGAACGGACACGCCGATCGCTTTGACGGTATTTCGAGCCATCGCGGCAGATTCCTGATCGGACCGCAACTCGTCCCTCATCGTTGTGGAATCCGCGCTGCGCAGCCTTAAGGGGCCGCACTGACGCAGAGAAATACAACCGATGCGCTGAGAGAGAAGAGCTACGGGCCAACGGCCCGCCGCTCGCGTCTGAATAGGCGGGGCCAGGTTGAGATCTGAATCAGCTGATCACGCGCATTTGTATGAAATCCTTCCTCCCTTGTCCAGCTTTCGGCCACAGAATATCATTTCAATCAGGATCGGAATTCGCAATTGTGATCCGGCTTCCATCGCCCTCGTTTACGCGGCTCGCGCAAAGGAGAAATGCAAAGCCAGACCAAGGAGATCCGCCTCCCCGACTCCCACGAATTCCAACGCCCCCAACTCGGACCAATCTCCGACGGTCGGGAAGCAGGAATTCTGGGTTTGGAATGCCCGCCGCTGTCGCATTGACGCGGTTACGTGCGCGGTTCTGTAACATCCAAGTTCCGGCGAACCCGGTCGCCACCAGTCGGTCAACATTTTGGGTCGCAGAATGGTCGCAGCCGTGGCAATTGGCGTCCGTCCGACGGAGTTCGACCGGAGGACGAAGCCTCACTTTGGCGCCCGCACTGTCTTCCACCCAGCGCGCAGTTGCAGCGCGAGCTCCGCGACAACAGCCCGGTTGGCAGGATCGGCGGCCAAGTTCACATTTTCCTTCGGGTCATTTTGTTCGTCGTATAGTTCGACGCCGGCCTTCTCCTTCTTCCCGTCAACCCACTCCGTGTAGCGCCAGCGATCGGTGCGCACGGAACGGCCCATGAACTTGTCCTTGCCCGGCCGGAGATACTGGCTGAACGCGGCTTTCTTCCACGGCTGCGCCGGGTTGCTGAGAAGCGGCGCGAAGCTCGTGCCTTCGAGATGCGGCGGCAGCGGAAGTCCGGCCAGTTCAGCGAGGGTCGGGTAAATGTCCACGAACTCGACGAGAGCGCGGGTTCGCTGCCCGGCGGTCTTCAGCCCCGGCACGCTGACGATGAGCGGCGCGTGCGTGCCCAACTCGAAGTTCGTCATCTTCGTGAAGATGCCGTTTTCGCCGAGGTGATAGCCGTGGTCGCCGAAGAAAACGATGATGGTGTTGTCGCGAAGGCCCAGCCGGTCGAGTTCGTCGAGCACCTTGCCGACCTGAACGTCCATGAAGCTGATGCACGCGCGGTAGCCTCGGATGAGGTTCAGCGCGGTGTCGTCGGAGATGCCACCCGTCGTCGGAATGCCGCCGTAGGTGCGCAGTTCGTACCAGTTGTGCAGCGCCGGCTCGGGCACGTTCTTCGGCGGAAAATAATTGTCCGGCAACTTGACGGTGTTCGCCGGGTAGAGGTCCCAATACTTCTGCGGACAGGTAAACGGCAAATGCGGTTTCACGAAACCGACACCGAGGAAAAACGGTTTGTTCTTGAGCCGCCGCAACGTCTCGATGGCCTTCGCGGCAGTCTGGCCGTCGGGGTAAACATCATCGGGCTCATTCGCCGTCTCGAAGGGCGGGCCGCGGATGAGCTTGGGCCGCTCCTTCTCCGGCAGCTTCTTCAGCCGCTTGATGAAATCTTCCGACTCCTTCGCGAACCAATGCCGATACGGTTCCCCGTGATACCACGACGGCTCGCTCCACGATTGCGGGTCATCGCCTGGTTCCTTCTCGCTGTGATGAAAAACCTTCCCGAGCGAGACACTGTGCCAGCCATTGTTCTTGAAGTGCTGCGGCAACGTGAGCACGTCGGGCATCATCGGGCGCAGGAAAGTGTTGTTCGCCATGACACGCGTCGTGTCGGGACGGCAACCGCTCAGCGCACTCGCACGCGACGGATTGCAAACCGCCTGCTGGCAATACGCGCGCTCGAACACCATCCCGCGCGCGGCGAGCCGGTCAATGTTGGGCGACTGAATATGGTTCGCGCCGTAGCAACCGAGATCCGGCCGCAAGTCGTCCGCGACGATGAAAAGGACATTTGGCTTCTTCTCGGAAGCCAACAGGCAGGCGGGAATGAGCATGCCCGACAGCGCCAGCAACAGTAACGGGTTCTTGACCAAGCTTCTCATGATTCACTTCTGCTTTTTCTTCTTCGCCTTGGCTGGACCGAGATCATCGGCCGACTTTTCGGTTGATCCCTCCGCTGCGCGCAGCCGTTTGACCTTCGGAATGTAACCCTCCGACAAGTTCAACTGCGTGGAGCGAAGCTGGGTCAGCATCCGCTCGCGCATGTGGCTCAAGGTCCCGCGGTGCCCCGGTTCGTCGGCGAGGTTATGCATCTCCAGCGGGTCGTTCTCCAGATCATAAAGGTATTCGCGGTCCTCGTCGGCCCACCACTTGTAACGCGCGTCGCGGGCCACCATGCGCAGCATTGGACTGGACTGATAAACCACTGAGCGCACAAAGAATGGAGGTGAGAAAAAGGCTCGTTTCACAGTTTCAACCGATTTAACCCGGAAGACGCCCGGCTACGAAAGGAGATTACGCGGTGAGTCTGTTTGTGGGTCAAGGCTCTCAACCTGCGTGTGTCCACCGAAACTCCGCGCTCGCCCTCGCGGCGCAAGGCCGGCATCCTCACTTTCACTCCATGAAACCTTTCGCCAATACCGCAACGCAACTTCTCGAAGTCTTCGCGGTCGCGTTGCTCGCCGGCATCACCGTTGGCCACGCCGAGGTGAAACCGGGAACTTTCGACCTTGATGCGATTCATGATCCGGCCACGCTGGAAACGCGCGTGATTCAAGATTGGAAACCAGCGCCAAAGGATCCGTCCATTCGTCAGAAGGTGATCGAGATCACGGTCTGCGAGTGGTGGCCGGGCCAAAAGGTGCGCCTGCCGGTGACATTGAACGCGCCTGCGTCCGGCGCTCCGTGCCGGAACGTGATGGTCGGCAACATGGGACTCGCACCCAAGGCCGCCCTGCCTGCCGGCGCGATGCTGCGTCTGCTGAAAGAAAAAGGCGTTGGCGTGGTGCTGATCGGCATGAGCACCGTCGACGCGATGGAGCCGGTGGGGAAATTGCACCTCGGGATGAAGGATCAGTTGCTCAAGACCAGGGATGCGCGCTTCACGCCGGCGTGGATCTGGGGCATGAGCGACATGCGCGCGCTGACCGCCGCCGTTGCCGAGGCGGACGTCTTTCGCCCGATGAAGGTGCTGGCCACTGGCGGCTCGAAGCGCGGTGTGGCCACGGCAGCCGCGGGCATTCACGACGATCGCTTCACAGCCATCCTGCCCGTGGTGGCGCCACCACTCGGCAATCCCGGCGGACCTTATGTCGCGGGCACGGAATCGGCCGAAGTCGCCCGCGCGAATGCGGAATTCCTCGCCAACCTCGCCGCCGGCAAAATCGCCAACCTGCCTGCCACGGCTGCGGCCGCGCTCATTGACCGCCAGGAGCGCCGCGGCAACGAGCGCATCACGCTGCAACAGGCTCGCGATGCCGGTTGGACCGATGCGGAGGTCGCCGCGATCAATGACCGAGCGTGGGACGCCTCTCGCATCACGAGCCATCTGCCCGCGCTGCAAAAGCGCGGCCTCGAAATCTTTTATAACGTCGGCGCGGACGACAACGTGAGTCCCGCGTTGCTGGAGTTAGGCCGGCGGTTTCCGGCATTCCCGATTTACATCGTGCCCGGTGGCCAGCACGGCGGGCCGAAAAACGCCGGATTCACCCGTCAGGTGCCATCACAGCCGGAAGTGGAGGACAACCTCTACGCTTTCGCGCAGCATCATTTCTTCGGCGCGCGACCACTCATCGCGGCGCCGAAGATTCAACATCATTGGGACAAGGCAACGAGGCGGCTCTCCGTGACCGTCACTTTTCCCGACGGCACCGAGCCGCAGAAGAACGAACTCTGGTGGTCGATGAACCGGCACCAACCCTGCACGCTGGCCTTCGAATACGACGCCTGGCAATCCGCGCCGCTGCACAAGACCGGCGCCGCGACTTTTGCAGGCGAGATTTCGCTTCAGGGAAACGCCCGCACCCTGGACTTCGTGACGACGCACACTCATGTCACCAACGACCTGGCACTGACGATTTCCAGCCCCATGCAGCGAATGGAACCGAAGTGAGGCGACGGCGTTCGCGCTCGCGCACTGTTGGAATCCGCGCCGGCCCTCGCTCCAAGCGAATGCCCCGGCTGCACCGTGGTTACCTCACAGCAAACGCAGCCGCGCGTGCGCGTTGACGTCGTGCCGTCGAGTGTGGCCCCATCTGCACGCTCATAAGGCAGTCTTGAGGGAATGAGCGCCAACCACGATGTCGCCATAACTGTGGATCTTTTCGCAAATCAGGCGCAATGAACCTTCCAAATCACCGCTGGCCGTCTTGAACGCGTCGGCGTCGATCGTCAGCGGCGCACCGAGCACCACCAGCGGCGCGCCGTATTCAGGACAGCGGACGGCTTGTTCCAACGTGAGTCCGCCGACGGCCTGCACGGGAACGTTCACAGCCTGCACGACTTCGCGGAGTTGATCCAGTGGGCTGGGCATCCGCTCACCGCGTGCAGCGAGGCCACGGCGTTCGTCGTAGCCGATGTGGTGGATGACGTAGTCGCAACCCAGGTCGGCCAGTCGCATTGCGGCGGCGACCATGTCGGGGCAGCCGAGGTTATCGCCCATTGCCTTGATGCCGTAATCGCGACCGGCCTTGACGACGCACCGGATGGTCTCCACGTGAGCGCGGGCCATCACCACGACGTGCGTGGCTCCGGCTCTGGCCATCATCTCGGCTTCCAGATAACCGCCGTCCATCGTCTTCAGGTCGGCCACAATGGGAACACCCGGAAATGCCTCGCGCAGTTTGCGGACTCCGTGCAGACCCTCTGCGAGGATGAGCGGCGTACCTGCTTCCAGCCAGTCCACGCCAGCACGCATCGCCAGCGCCGCAGTTTCGAGGCATTCGTCAAGGTCGGTGAGATCGAGGGAAATTTGGACGATGGGTTTCATGGTGTTGGGTGCTCCGCACAATGCCCTCGGCGAACGGGAACGTCCCCGCGAGTGCGCTCGCTTGGTGCGGAAAATGACGCTGCGAAAATTCCATGGTCATGGCGATGTTCAGCGTGCGGCAACGTGGCTCGGAGTCCGGGCTTCCGTCTGTTCCCACATCGCTCAACAAATCAACCCAGGATATCCTTCACCACCTGCCCATGCACGTCGGTGAGGCGGTAGTGGCGGCCTTGGAATTTGAACGTCAGCCGTGTGTGGTCGATGCCGAGGCAGTGCAGCAGCGTCGCGTGCAGGTCGTGAACGTGCACCGGGTCGCGCACGATGTTGTAGCTGTAGTCATCCGTTTCGCCAAACGTCACGCCCGGCCGGATGCCGCCGCCCGCGAGCCAGATGGTGAAACACCGCGGGTGATGGTCCCGTCCGTAGTCGTCTTGGGAGAGCTTGCCCTGACAATACACTGTGCGCCCGAACTCGCCGCCCCACACGACGAGCGTCTCGTCGAGAAGACCGCGCTGCTTGAGATCCTGGATGAGCGCGGCGCTCGGCTGGTCGGTGTCGCGGCATTGTCCGGGGAGTTGCGTCGGCAGCTTCGTGTGCTGATCCCAGCCGCGATGGAAAAGCTGGATGAAGCGTACGCCGCGCTCCGCGAGCCGGCGCGCGAGCAGGCAGTTTGCCGCGAACGTCCCCGGCTTGCGCGCCTCGGGCCCATACAGCTCGAACGCGCTCGCCGGTTCGCCGGAAACATCCGTCAGCTCCGGCACGCTCGTCTGCATCCGATACGCCAACTCGTATTGCGCAATGCGCGTGGCGATTTCCGGGTCACCGAATTCCGAGAACTGCATCTGATTCAACTTCGCGAGGTCGTCGAGCATCCGCCGGCGCGCCGGCGCATCGAAGCCCGCCGGGTTGGAGAGGAAGAGCACCGGATCGTTGCCGGCGCGGAACTTGATGCCCTGATGCGTCGTCGGCAAAAAGCCGCTGCTCCACAGGCGGTCGTAGAGCGGCTGGTCGTTCGGATTGCCCGTGCCGTTCGAGAGCAGCGCAACGAACGCCGGCAGATCGCGGTTCTCGCTGCCGAGCCCGTAACTCAGCCACGAGCCGATGCTCGGTCGCCCGGCGAGCTGCGCGCCGGTCTGGAAAAACGTGATGGCCGGGTCGTGATTGATCGCCTCGGTGTGCATCGTCTTGATGAAGCACAATTCATCCGCCACGCGCGCGGTGTGGGGCAGCAGCTCGCTCAACCACGCGCCGCCACGCCCGTGTTGCGCGAAGCCGAAGCGCGAGGGCGCGATGGGAAAATGTTCCTGGGTCGCGGTCATGCCCGTGAGCCGCTGGCCTTGGCGAATCGAGTCCGGCAGATCAGTGCCGTGTCGCTCCGCGAGCTGGGGCTTGTAGTCGAACAAATCCATCTGCGACGGCGCACCGGATTGGAACAGGTAGATGACGCGCTTCGCCTTCGCCTTGAAATGCGGCAGACCGGGCAAACCGCCGTGCGTCGTCGCGTCCGGCGCAGCCGCAGCGGGCGACTCCTCGCTCAGCAACGCCGAGAGCGCCGTCGCGCCGAGGCCAACGCGTCCGAAGAAATGCCGGCGGTTTATGAGCAGGCGATGGTCGGTCTTCGGGTTCATGGAACGCGGCTATTGTTTGGTGATCGCTTCGTCGAGGTTCAGGATCAATCCGGCCACCGCGGTGTACGCCGCCAGTTCGCTCGCATCGAGATTCTCATCATGCGGCGATTCGCCGGCGCTGATGAGCGACTGCGCCGCCTTCGAGTCGGCGCGGAATCGCGCAAGGTGGTCGTTCAAATCGTCGAGCAACACCTTCAGCTCGGACTGCTTCGGCGCGCGGATGAGCACGAGGCGGAAGGCTAGTCGCACGCGCTCTTCCGGCGTCGCCCCGCCTTCGCGCATCACGCGCTGCGCGAGACAACGGGCTGCCTCGACAAACGTCACGTCGTTCATCAGCGCCAGCGCCTGCAACGGCGTGCTCGTCCGGCTTGGCCGCACGCAGCACATCTCGCGGCCGGCGGCGTCGAACGTCGTCATCGTCGGCTGGGGGCTGGTGCGCTTCCAGAACGTGTAGAGGCTGCGACGCCATAGCTTTTCACCATGGTCCGGTTCGTAATCGGTCCCGCTCAATTCTTTCCACAGCCCCTTCGGCTGATACGGCCTCACCGACGGACCACCGATTTCGCCCACGAGCAGTCCGCTCACGGCGAGCGCCTGGTCGCGGATCATCTCGGCAGGCAATCGCACGCGCGGGCCGCGCGCGAGCAGGCGGTTGTCTGGGTCGTGGGCGAGCAACTCAGGCGTCACGCGCGACGACTGCCGGTAGGTCGCGCTCATCACCAGCGTCTTGAGCAATCGCTTCACGTCCCAGCCCGTACGGATGAACTCCGTCGCGAGCCAGTCGAGCAAATCCGGATGGCTCGGCGGTTCGCCCTGCGAGCCGAAGTCCTCCGTCGTCTTCACCAACCCGATGCCGAAGATCATCTGCCACTGGTGGTTGACCGCCACGCGCGCGGTGAGCGGATTCGCGGGATCGACCAGCCATTGCGCGAAGCCGAGCCGGTTGCGCGCCGCATCCGACGGCAGCGGCGTCAGGCTCGCGGGCACACCGGGTGTGACGCGCTCGCCGCGCTTGTCATACTCGCCACGTTTCAGCACGAACGTCTCGCGCGGCGTCGCCATTTCCTCCATCACCATCACGGTCGGCAGACTCTCCACAAGTTTCGCACGTTGCTCGCGCAGCTCCGCAGCGGTCGTTTGCGCCTCGCGCAACAATGCGGGTGCGTGCTCGGCGAGGAAGCAGGAGCGGAGCTTCGCAGCTTGATGCGCGGTGCGTTGCGAGGTGGGAATCGCAACCAACTCCGTGACGCTTTCCGTCGTGGCCACGATGCCGATTTCCTGGCCCGACAGTACGCGGCCATACACACGCACGTCGCCAATCAATCCATGGAAACGGTTCGCCGGACCACCGCCTGCACCGATGCGCAGCGGCTGTTTCGCCTGGAAGGTTTGATTCAATTGATCGAGCAGCACGCGCAGCTTCTGCGGTTGGCCATTCACGAAAATCTTCACGCCCGACGCGAGCCGTGAGCCGTCATAGACGACCGCCACGTGATGCCACTGCTCCGGCGCGAGCACGGCCTCGGTCTCCACGCGCAGTGCATCGTCGAGCCAGCGCTTGGTAAGATGAACTTGGAGCCGTCCCGACTTGAGATGCACGCTGTAGCCCTCGGAGTCCGACGCGAAGGCGGAATCCGCCGCCTGCTCGACCATTCGCGAGAGGATGGCGCCGCCGTTTGTGCCGCGCGGCTGAATCCACCCCGCCAAGGTGAACTTGTCGAAGAAGCCGAAGTCTCCGACATCGCCGC
>DATDFH010000276.1:0-5252 GCA_036522715.1 Verrucomicrobiia bacterium | reverse complement strand
GGTCCTCCAGCCCGGCGCGGATGATCTGCTTTCCGTCCGCCAGATACTCGGGGCCGATGAAGCCAACCACGCTGTTGACCAGCAGCGGCGAGAAGGCGCGCGCCACGCCGTACGCGCGGGCTTCGAGCGTCTGCTGGTCCGCGCCGTGATGCGCATCGGCCGAGAGGCACGAGCCTTGGCCGGTTTCGAAATACATCACGTTGTCGCCAACGGTGCCGCGCTTGAGTGACAGTGCGGCCGCGCGCGCCTCGGCGAGCAACTTCAGATTCACACCGAAGCTCGCGTTGGCCGCTTCCGTGCCGGCGATCGACTGGAAGACGAGATCAACGGGCACGCCGCGTTCGATGGCGCGAAGTTGGGTCGTCACGTGGCCGAGCACGCACGCTTGTGTCGGGATTGAGTAAGTCTCGATCAACTCGGCGAGCAGCTTCGAGAGGTGTTCGAGTGACGCGACGTTGTCGCTCGCGGGATTGATTCCGATCACCGCGTCGCCGCAACCCATGAGCAGGCCGTCGAGGATGCTCGCGACGATTCCAGACGGGTCATCGGTGGGATGATTCGGTTGCAGGCGCACCGAGAGCCGGCCCGGCAGGCCGAGCGTGTTGCGAAAGCGCGTCACCACCGAGCACTTCTTCGCCGCGAGCACCAGGTCCTGGTTGCTCATCAGCTTGCTCACGGCGGCGACCATTTCCGGCGTCAGCCCCGGCGACAACGCGCGCAACGTGTCCGTGTTCGTGTCGTAATCGAGCAACCACTCGCGAAACTGGCCGACGCCCAAATCACTCACGCGGGCAAACGCGCCGGCATCGTGCGTGTCGATGATCAACCGCGTCACCTCGTCGGTCTCGTAGGCGACAACCGGTTCTTCGAGGAGGCGCGTCAGCGGGACCTCGGCAAGTTCCTGCTGCGCGCGGACGCGTTCCTCCTGGGTCGGCGCGGCGAGCCCGGCGAGTTGATCGCCCGAGCGAAGCGGCGAGGCGAAGGCGAGCAACCGTTTGAGGCCGGCGCGCGCAGTGGTGCCCATGCCGTTAAGCAACACCCGTCGCCGGCGACGGCCAAGCAAAATTCCAGTGGCCCATGAGGAAACTTCGCGCTACTGCCGGTTGAACCGGTGCACGCGGCCGAAGAGGGTGTATTCCGACGCGAACACGTCACCATGTTCGTTGAACGCCACGCCGTGCGGCGCGGTGACGATGCCGGGGCGCCACTTGGCCGGCTCAGTTTTGTTCGTGCCGACTTCGTCTTCGTGCGTGTTCGTGCCGAACTTCGCGACGACCTTGCCGGTCTTGTCGAGGATGGTGATCTGTCCCTTGATTTCGCCGATGGCGGCGTAATCGCCGTGGATTGCGACTGCGGCGGGCAGCAGCATGTCCTTCGCGATCACGCCAAGGAACTCGCCGTCGAGCGACATGTGGATGACGCGGAGATTCGCGCGGTCGCAGCCGATGATGCGCGGCGGCGAAAAGCGCGTGTCGATGGCGATCTTGTGTAGGGTCTTGAATCCGTACGGCTCCTTCTTCCCGCCGAAGGATTTCAGATACTTCCCGTTCTTGTCGAAGTGATGCACGTAATCGCTCGAATAGCCGTCGGTCACGAACAGGTCGCCGTTGGGGGCGACATCCATCGCGGTCAACCGCAGCGTGGGTTTGCCGTCCTTGCCCTTGTTCTTGAACTCGTCGGAGATGGCCGACGGCGGGATGTTGAGAACCTCTTTGCCGTCGAGCGTGAGCTTGAGGATGTTGCCGGCGCCGAGCCGCGCGCCGTAAATGAACTCGCCACCCTTCTCCTTGTGAATGACGAACCCGTGGAGATCGCTCGGCGCGTTGGGCACATTGCGCAGGAATTTTCCGTCGGGCGCATAGACCTGCACGCCGCCCTTGAGGTCCTTCGAGTCCATGACGCTCACGTAAACGTCGCCCTTGGAGCTGACTGCCACGTCGCCGTGCATCGGGCCAATCTGGGGACGGTCCGCGGGCAATTTCGCCCAGTCTGGGACGGCCTTGTAATCGAGGGCTGCGGCGTTGCCCAGCAGGGCGGCAAGAGTGAGAGCGGAGAGAATGGTCTTGTTCATGGTGATCGATGTTCGTTCGTTCGGCGGATGGCTGATACGGGACAACAATTACTGCCCGCCTGTCAACGCCGGCGTTGGTGGGCGACGATGGTTTCGCGCCACGCTCGCTGCCGATGTGCCAGCCTATCGCGGGCTGGCAACCGTGCCAGTGTGATGGTAGGCAACTTGGTGTTCGATGGAACTTCGTGACTTTGCCGGACAGATTTTGTTCGCGACGACGCTGGAGGAGAAGCTCTGGTGCCCGGAGGTCATCACCGACGAACGGCCCGGTTCGCCGCTCGTCATGCCCGAGGCGCCCGGTCGGCCGCGCGAGCTGCGCTTCAAGCCCGCCGACGCGGGCAAAGCCGATTTTCCCGGCGTGCGCCGCCTCGAATCGGAGCGCGAGCGCGGACGGCTCCTGCACTTCTTCGCCAATCACGAACTGCTCGCCACCGAGTTGATGGCACTCGCCCTCCTGCGGTTTCCCGACGCGCCAGCCGCGTTTCGCCGCGGCGTGTTGCAGACGCTCAAGGACGAACAGGAACACACGCGGCTCTATCTTGCGCGCATGAAGGAGTGTGGGATTCACTTCGGCGAACTTCCGGTCAGCGGTTACTTCTGGCGCGCGATCGCGGGCATGGAGAACCCGATGGATTACGTCGCCGGGCTGAGCCTGACCTTCGAGCAGGCGAATCTCGATTTCGCCCGCCACTTCGCGCGCGGCTTTGCAACGGTGGGCGACACGGACACCGCACGGCTGCTCGAAAAAATTTACCGCGACGAAATCGGCCACGTTGCCTACGGCCTGAAATGGTTCCGCCGCTGGAAGAATCCCGACGAGAGCGACTGGGCGGCGTTTTGCCGGCAATTGAAATTCCCACTGTCGCCGCGGCGCGCCAAGGGCATCACGCTCAACGTCGAGGGCCGGCGCGCGGCGGGACTCGACCCGGCGTTCATCGCTGAACTGGACGTCTATTCGCAGTCCAAGGGCCGCACGCCGAGCGTGTTCGTTTTCAATCCTTTCGCCGAGGGTCGCGTCGCACACGGCAGCGCATTCATGCCGGTGAAGCATCAGGCGCAACTTGCCCGTGACCTCGGCAATCTGCCGCAGTTCCTCTGCCGGCAGGACGACATCGTGCTGATCGAGCGGCGCCCGTCGGTGGAATTTTTAAGCGGTATCAAGCATGCCGGCTTCGCGTTGCCGGAGTTTGTGGAGACGAAAGCAGTTCGCGACCTTGCCCAACGCAAGCTCGGCCGACTGCGACCTTGGGCGTGGGGACCGGACAGCGTCGAACTGCTCGAACCACTCTTCGCCAGTGTGACCGGCGAGGCGCGCACCACGAGCCAGCGCTTCAATAAGCACGTCGCGCAACTCTACTCGAAGGTGTGGAGTGTGGAGCTGCTCAGAAAACTTCTGGAGCAGGTCCAGCCGGCTTCGCTTGCGCATCACCCAGATCAGGATCACGTCGCATCGGCGGCGAGCGGAAGCTGGCTTTGCACCAGAAACGAAATCGGCGTGGCGGTGGATTCACTAGATGCCGCGCTCGAAGCGATTGCCGTTATCCGGCGTCGGGGCCATCACAAAGTCGTAGTGAAGGAAGCTCTCGGTCTGGCGGGCAGCAACGCGATCCGCCTGTGGGAACCGGAATTATTGGAGACGCATCGGCGCTGGATCGCCAACGCCGTCCGGAATCGCCGCCAACTCGTCATCGAACCCTGGCTCGAACGCGCGCTGGATTTCTCGGTGCAATTGGAAATGACCCCGGACGGTCTGGAGCTGTGCGGCTACACCGGCCTGATCAACGACCGCAAGGGCCAGTTCCAAGCCAACTGGGCTGCGCCGAATCACGCCCGCCGGCTGCCCGCGCAAGTCGCCGCGCTCTTTCGCGAACCTGCGGACATCGCCAACCGGCTCCAGCGCCTTTACGCCGGTATCTTCCCGCTTCTCGAAGCCGAACTCCGTCGCGCCGACTTTCTTGGGCCGGTCAGCATCGACGCGTTCGTCTATCGCACGCCGCAGGGCGACTGCCGGCTCAAGCCAATTGTGGAGATCAACCCGCGCAACACGATGGGCCGGGTGACCGTCGAGTTGATGAAGCGCACCTGTCCCGGCAGTTACGGCGTGTTCCGCCTCGTCAATCGCGCGGCGGCTCGGGCGGAGGGTTGCGAGGATCTTGCGAGCTTCGCGCGTTCCGTAAGCGAACGTTTTCCGCTGCGCCTCGAAGGCGAGCCCGTGACGAAGATCCGTGAAGGCGCGCTCTGCCTGAACGATCCGGCGACGGCGAAAGCGTGCCTCGCGGTCTTTCAGGTCGGCCGCACGCTCGACGCACTTGTGTGTAATGTTCCGCTGAAATGAAACGGGAAATGCGAGTACAGCGAGGCAAAAGTTGAGGACGAGTCATGGCCTCCGTCGTTTTCTTCCGAGCCGTCAACGTGGGCGGGCACCAGAAGTTTCAACCGAGTCTGCTCGCCAAAGGGATGGCGGAGTTCGGCGTCGTGAACATCGGCGCCGCGGGGACGTTCGTTGTGCTTGAGAACATCAGTGTGACGAAGTTGCGCGACGAAATCCTGCGCCGCCTGTCGTTTAAGCCGGAGCTGATGATTTGCACCGCGCGCGAAGTGCTCGCGCTGGCGCACGGGGAGTGGTTTCACGACGCGCCTGCAGGAAGAGACATCGGCCGGTTTGTGAGCGTGATGCAGAAGGCGCCGCGCACGAAACCGCGGCTTCCGATCGAGCAACCCGCCGGCGACAAGTGGGAGGTTCGCATTGTCGCCATCACCGGCAGATTCGCGTTGAGCATCCGGCGACTCGGTCAGACTTATTCCAACGCTGTCGTCGAAAAGCATCTCGGTATTCCAGCCACCACGCGCAATTGGAACACCATCGAGGCCATCCGCGGGGTCCTGGAAAAATAGGATCGTCCACGCGGGGCGACTTTGATTGCTCAGCGAGTCTGCTCCTCACAGGCCTGGAGGCGCTTCGACAGGAACGCTTGCTCCGAATTGATCTCTGCGAGTTGCAGCGATTTTCGGAAGTGGGCGGCGGCGGCCTGGGGATGGTTCAAGCGCGACTCGAATTCCCCGATCACCGCGTAAAGCAGGTAATAGGACTCGAGTGACTGCAGGTTCTGGATCGCACTGACCGCTTCAATTCCGGCTTGCGGCCCGCGCACCTCGGCAATCGCGACGGCCCGGTTCAACG
>DATDFH010000275.1:0-4602 GCA_036522715.1 Verrucomicrobiia bacterium | reverse complement strand
GCCACGTCTTCGGGTGATACGTGTCAGCCAGATACGGACGCGGCTCGCGCACGCCGAGCCACAGATCCCAATCGAGGCCCGCCGGGATGCTGTCGCCCCTGGCGCGCAGCTCGGTGTTCTTCGGCCACCAACTGAGCGGCTTGTTCTCCCACAGGAGAACTTCCTTGATCTTGCCGATCGCGCCGCGACGGATGAGTTCGACGGTCGTGCGGCTCTCGATGCTTGAGCGGCCCTGATTGCCGAGTTGCGTGACGACGCCCGCCTTGACCGCCTCCTGCGTGATGACGCGGCACTCGTTGAGCGTGGTGGCCATCGGCTTTTGCAGATACACATGCTTCTTCGCACGCAACGCCGTCACGGCCGGCGCGGCGTGCATGTGGTCCGGCGTGCCGATGGTCACGGCGTCGAACTTGTTCGCGTGCTTGCTGAGCAACTCGCGCCAGTCGCGATGCTGCGAGGCGTCGGGATGCTCCTTGGCAGCTGTCTCCATGAACTTCGCGTCCACGTCACACAACGCGACGACTTTCACCTTCGCGTGGCTCGCCACGCCTTTCATCGTGGCGCCGCCCATGCCGCCGACGCCGATGCAGGCGACCTGGAGCATGGAGTTGGGTGAAGCACTGCGGAGGATGGCGGGGAAACCGAGCACGCCGACAGTGGCAACGGTGGAACGAAGGAGGAATTGACGACGATTCATGGTGCGAGTTGAATTATGGAACGTCCGTAGAACACCACGACGCTCACCGACTGGCAAGCCGCGACGTGCGCCATCTCAGCGCGGCGTCAGCTTGACGGTCAACGAGTCGTAGCCGTTCGAGCGATCGTAGCGCGCTTCGTGTTCGAGGTGTTCCTTCGCGTCGAGCACGGCGATCTTCGCGACGCGACCAGTCAACGCCTGCAACAGGCAGCGCACGATCAAACGCGCGTGCGGCGCGCCGAGGCAGAGGTGCGTGCCGAAGCCGAACGAGATGTGCGGATTGGGTTTGCGGTCGAGGCGGATTTCCTGCGGCGCATCGAACACGGTTTCGTCGAAGTTCGCCGAGGACCACGCGAGCGACACACGCCCGCCTGGCGGAACCTTCACGCCGTGTACGTCCGTTTCCACCGGGCACACGCGCCCGATGTGAGTGAGCGGCATGAAAACGCGGAAGAATTCCTCGCCCGCATGGACGATGCGCTTCGGATCCTCGCGCAGGTATTCCAAGGCGCCGGGGTTCTTCCCGAGGTAGGCGACAATGGACGAGATGCTGTGAATGATCGTGTCGCGCCCGCCAGCGAAGGTGAGATTCCCGAAGCCCATCATCTCCTCGCGAGTCAACGGACGGCCACGATAGCGTGCTTTGATCAAAGCGCTAAACAGGTCGTCGCCCGGATTCGTCTCTGCACGGTCTAGCTGCGCGTGCAGGTAATCCTCGAGCACGTTGCCCTTCTTGAACTCGCCGCCCGTGACCTTGAACACGTGGATGCCCCAACTGATGTAGGTCTCCGCTTCGGACTCGGGGACGTTGAGCAGATAGGTGAGAGCGCGCGATTGCACCGGCAGCGCAAACTCATTCACGATTTCCACGGACCCGCGGCCCAGCGCGTCGGAAATTTTCTCTGCAATCAACGCCTCCACCTTCGCGATCACGTCCAGTTGCTTGGCGCGCTGGAAGAACGGCTCGACAATGGCGCGATACTCGGTGTGCTCCGGCGGATTCGTCTCGATCGGCAACTGACGCATCGTGCGCACTTCCTCTTCCGACGGGATCGGCACACGAAACGGTGCATCCGAACTGAACGTCTTCCAATCCTTGGCCGCCTCGCGCACGTCGGCATGGCGCAGGATCATCGGCATCGTCTCGCCCTGGAATGGACACTGGAGCACGCCGTCTTTCTGTCGGACTTCGCGAAAGGGATCGCGCAGGTTTGAGTTGTCGGGCATGCGACGGAGTTTCAGAGATACGCCGGCATCCTTCAAGAAAACAGGGGGAACCACGAATGGACACGAATTGACACTAAGGGGACAAAAAGCGAACCAGCGGCCAGGCGCACTCACCTGATTCGTGTGCCTTCGTGTCCATTCGTGGTTGTCGTTCACTCCCGTTTTCGCAACTCTCCCGCCATGCTCCGACCGCGAAAGAAATACACCGTCTTCGATCTCCAACAGCTCAAGGGTAAACGCGTCCTCACACATATCCACGTCAAGTCGCCCGAGGAAGCCGCCGCCGCCGAGACCGCGGGTGTGGACTTGATGAGCTGCCCGTTCGATTCCCCCGAGGCCAAAGCCCGCCTGCCCAAGATCATCGCCGCCGCGCCCAACAGCTTCATCTCCGGCTCCACGCCGCACGGGCTCGCGTCGCAAGAGGAGGCGATTCGCGTTGGCTTCCGCGCGCTCGAACTCGGCGCGAGTTCGGTCTATTGCTCCGCCAGCCCGTTCATCATCGAGGCCATGGCGCGCGAACGTATTCCCGTCGTCGGCCATCTCGGCATGGTTCCGCGCCACGTCACGTGGACCAATTACCGCGCCATCGGCAAGACGGTCGCTGAGGCGAAGCAACTTCATCAGCGCCTGAAGGAACTCGAAAACGCCGGCGCCTACGCGGCAGAACTCGAGCTCGTGCCCCACAACCTCGCCACGTTCCTGTGTTCGCAGACCAAGATGCTCCTGATGTCGCTCGGTTCCGGCAGCGGTTGCGACACGCAGTTTCTTTTCTCCGACGACATCCTCGGCGATTACGAAGAACGTCTCCCCCGCCACGCCAAGGCCTACCGCAATTTCGTGGAGGAGCATCGCCGCCTGCAACGTGAGCGCGTCGCCGCCTTCAGTGAATACATCGCCGACGTGAAGGAGGGCCGCTTCCCCGCGCGTAGCAATCTCGTGGAGATGGACGAGAAGCTTTTGAAGCAGGTGATCGGCTCGGTCGGAAAGACGGACTCGTGACAAAGGACTGACGCTCGCCCTCGCTAGCCTGCACGGAGGTAGTGCCGCCGCTGGGCATTCGTGAGCTTCTCGATCGAGTAACGCAGCATCGTGCGCGGCATCTTGGCGGCGTGCTGGTCCAGGAAGCGTTTGAGCACGGCCTCATCGCGGTTGCCCACCTCGCGCAACATCCAGCCGCAAGCCTTGTGCATGAGGTCGTGCGGGTGCGTGAGAAAGTGCCGGCAAAGGCCAAGGGTGTCATCGAACTGTCCATCGCGAATCAAGGCCTGCGTGGCGATGATCGAAATGCGCTGTTCCCACAGGCTCTTCGATTTTGCCAGCCGGCGCAGCACTCGACGCTCCCGCCGGAGCAACCACGTCCCGAGAATCTGCGGCGCGCTGCTGTCCACAAGATCCCAGTTGTTGATCCATTGGGAGTTCGCCAAATAGAGCCGCACGAGATGTCCGCGCGCAGCTTCGCTCGCGGCTTTCTGAAACCGCCGGACCAGAATCAACAGGGCGAGCAGGCGCTCCTCGTGCCATCGCGAGTGCAGCACCGTAAGCACGCCTGCTTCGGACAAGTCGTCGCTTCGCGGCAGCAGCGAGCGGGTATTCGGCACCGTGACACCAAGAAACTGGTCGCCCTCGCCGTATTCGCCGGGGCCGGTCTTGAAGAAGCGGCTTGAACCTGCAGCCCGACCTGGATCGGCCAACGATCGCAGAAGCCGGCGAAGTTCAGTGGCCTTCATCCCTGAATTGAATCACGGCCGTGAGGAGCGCGGTGACAGTCGGCTATTTGGCCTCGGCCAGAATTTTCTTTGCCTCGGCGGCGTTGATCTCGTGCACGAAGAGGTTGCGCCAACGGATTTCGCCGCCGTGGGTTTGCAACATGATCGGGCCTTTGGCGGGCAGCGGCTTCGTGCGGTCCCAGTAGTTTTCCATCACATTGCCGTCCACGACGAGCTTGTCGTTCAGCCAAACCCACGTACGCGCGCCAATCTGGCGGATGTGGAAGCTGTTCCATTCGCCGAAGGGCTTGTCGGCCAGAACCAGCGGGTCGCGACCGGGAGTGTTCGGGGTGTTGTTGAAGAGGCCGCCAGAGCCGAGGTGCGGTTTGCGGTCCGGCTTCTTCTCGTCGAACGCCTGATTGTGATCCCAGATCTGCACTTGCGGCGTGCCGCGCAGGTAGATGCCGCTGTCGGCGTGCGGCACGGTCTTGTATTCGATGAGCAATTCGATGTCGCCGAACTCCTCATCGGTGGTCGCGTAAGGGCCGGTGCCGGCGTTGACGAGTTCGCCATTCTCCACGGTCCAGTGCTTCGGGAAATCCTCGCGCTGCTGCTTGAGGTTCGCATCCTTCTTTTCGCCGGTGAGTTTCGCACCGGTGTGCGGATTCAAACCATACCAACCGGTAAGGTCCTTGCCGTTGAAGAGCGCGCGGAAACCCTTCGGCGGATTCGGCGCAGCGGCGTGGAGCGTGGCGAATGCCGCCAGCAGTAATGCGGTGAGGGTGAGGGGGCGGATGTGTTTCATGGATGATTTTGTGTTTGGGGTGAAAGAGCCGGGACAGGGTTGCGTTTCAAAATGAAGATGGATTCGGTTATGGAGCTGGTCAGAGCTCTTGGCGATGTGGCGCATTATTTCGAGTGGTCGGCACCGAGTATCGCAAACAGCGCCGGATCGTCAAACATCTGCGCGGC
>DATDFH010000274.1:0-3835 GCA_036522715.1 Verrucomicrobiia bacterium | reverse complement strand
CGGCACGACGAGGAGCACGACGACCAGCGTGAGGGTGCGTTTGCTCACGCGCCGGACCGGCGGCGGCGCGGCGGGTCGTGGAGGAGCGGAGACGTTTTGCATCAGCGCTCACTGGCCGGGCGACTGGCGCACCGGCACCAGTTCCTTTTCGCGATAAATGCGCACGCGCAGCGGCTGGTTGGGCGGCTGGAACGCGGCGTAGTAATCCTCCAGATCGTCGAGCCGCATCAGCATCCACGGTTGCGTGGGCATCGCGCCATTCTTCGTGAACACCACGTCGTCGGCGACATACACCGCCGAGTGCACCACCGTTTCTTCGCCCGTCATCAGCAACATCAAATCCCCCAGCCGCGCTCCGCCGGAGATCTGGTAGTAATTGGCCCCGATCGTCTTGACGGCGAGAACTTGATCGACGTAACGGTCATTTGGCGTCTCTTCGAAGAAGTTCAGCGACGTCCAGTGACAGTCGCGGCGCGCGGCCAGCGAATCATTCGACGGAATCGGATACGTGTAGAGCCGTCGCCGCGCGAAGGGCGGCAGCAGGTGCGCCAGGTCGAGCGACGCGCCGCCCGGCACGCGTTTCAGCGATTCGATCAACGGGCGCAAATCCTTTGCGCGGCCATCGAAGCCCCAGTAGTTCACCAGCGTGTCCACATCGGTCTGCGGGGTGACCTTGAGATTCGCCAGCATCGTGATCTTTCGTGACACGGTCTTGACCAGCCGCGTCCGCTCGTGGTCGTCTGGGAGACGGGGCAGCAGGAGATTGAGATCAGCGAAGAGCAGCAGGTCCCCGTGCCGATAGAGCAAGCGCCGGAACAGAGCGACTGTTGCCTCCGTCAGCCCGCTCGATTCCAAGCGCTCGTCGAGGTAGTGCGGGTTGAAGGAATACGCCGAGTTCTGCGGCCGATTCTCCGGATAAAGCGCCAGCAGGTTGTAAATCCGCTCGCGCGCCTCGCCCGCAAGACTCAACACCAAATCCGGCGGCGGCCGCACCGTGACGCCTTCGGATTTCACCTCCCAACTGGACTTCCCCAGCAATTCCGCCCGCTGCTCCGGCGTCAACGCGGCGCCATTCAAGAACGCCTCCACCTGCGGCCGCGAGTGCCCGCGGAGGAACCACGCGGGCGATTCGGCCTTTTCGTCGATGAACACAAACTCCGCCGGCGGCTCGATCGCGATGCGGATGAATTCGATGTCGCCCCACGGGCCGGGCCGGGCGTGGGTGACCCGCGAGCCGGCGACGGCTTCCGATTGCACGGCCGGCTTCGCGCTCCGGTGCAGCGGCCATTTGAAGCCCGCCACCACCGCCACCAACAGCCACGGCGCCAGCGTCAACGCCGCCAGCAACACCAGCGCGCCCCGCGAGATGCGGAACTGCATCTCAGCGCGCGACGCGTCCACCGCGCCGGCCTTTTCTTCGCTTTCGTGCGTGGTTCCGGGCATTCCCGACCGATGCTACGCGACGCGCTCGAAATTGCAATCGTCGCTTCGCCGTCTTGCTGTGGCCAATGTGCGTCGATTACAGTGCTGGCATGTCCCGCTTGATTACCGCCTTCCTGACCGCCTGCTGGCTCACCACGGCGACGGCCGCCGACTTCGATCTGATCATCCGCCGCGGACAAATCGCTGACGGCACAGGCAAGCCCTTGTTTGGCGGCGACGTCGCGATCAAAGACGGTCGCATCGCCGCCGTCGGCAAAGTCGCCGGCACAGCGAAGACCGAAGTGGAAGCGCACGGAATGATCATCGCACCCGGTTTCATCGACGTCCACACGCACTCGGAAAACATCACCGAGTTGCCTTTGGCCGAGAACTTTCTCCGCATGGGCGTCACCACCATCGTCACCGGCAACTGCGGCGGGTCGAAAGTGAACGTCGCGAAATTCTTCGCCGACCTCGAAGCCACCAACGTCGCGCTCAACGTCGCCACGCTCATCGGCCACAACTCGGTGCGCAGCCAGGTCATGGGCGGCAGCTTCATGCGCCCACCTACCGTCGACGAGTTGGAGAAGATGAAAGCGCTCGTGGACCAGGCCATGAGCGACGGAGCCGTCGGCCTCAGCACTGGACTCATTTACCTCCCCGGCACGTTCGCCAAGACCGACGAGATCATCGAACTCGCCAAGGTCGCGGCAAAGCACGGCGGCATTTACGCCAGCCACATGAGGCACGAGACGGTGAAGATTTTCGATGCCATCGACGAACTCTGCCGCATCGCGCGCGAGACGAAGATTCGCGCCGAAGTCTCCCACATCAAACTCGCCGGTCCAAACGCCTGGGGCAAAGCCGACGAAGTCCTCGCCGTGCTGAACAAGGCCCGCGCCGACGGCCTCGAAATCACCCACGACCAATATGCCTACACCGCCTCCAGCACCGGACTTGCCCAACTCATCCCGGACAAGGCGCGCGAAGGCGGCCACAAAAAATTCGTCGAACGCCTCGACGACCCGGCGCAGAAGGCAAAGATCATCTCCGACATGAAGGACGCGTTGAAGAAAGGCGCGCGCACCGACTACGGCTACACCGTCATCGCCAGCTACAAGAAGGACAAATCACTCAACGGCAAAACCATCCCCGAAGCCGCAAAGCTCAAACGCGGCTCCGACTCGCTCGACGACCAGATCGGACTCCTCCTCGACATCGAACGCAGCGGCGGCGGCAGCGGCATCTTTCACGGCATGAGCGAGCCGGATCTCCAGACCTTCCTCCGCCATCCGCTCACGATGGTCGCCAGCGACGGCGGCCCCCGCTCGCTCGGCGAAGCCGTCCCCCACCCGCGGAGCTACGGCAACAACGCCCGCGTCCTCGGCCGTTACGTGCGCGAGTTGAAACTCCTCCCGCTCGAAGATGCCATCCGTAAGATGACCTCGCTCCCCGCGCACACCTTCCGCCTCAAAGACCGTGGTGAACTCAAGCCTGGCTTCATCGCCGACCTCGTCATCTTCGATCCCGAAAAAGTCTCCGACCCCGCGACCTTCGACAAACCCCACGCCTACGCCCAAGGCTTCAGCGATGTCTTCGTCAACGGCACCGCCGTCATCCGCAATGGCGAACTCACCGGCACGCGTCCCGGCAGGCCGGTGCGATTGAACTCGAATGCGCCCGCCTCGCGCGCGTCCAACAACTCCAAATTGAATCCCGCACCATGAACATATACCGCCTCGCGCTTCCAGCCGCGCTCGCAATCACCGCAAGCCTCGCGATCAGCGGGCTTGCCGCCGAAAGGAAACCCGCCGCCAAGGTTCCGCGCAAGGCTGACCCCGCCTTCGAGAAGATCACCGACGCGCCCGGCCTGCCGCGTGTGCTGCTCATCGGCGATTCGATTTCGATCGGGTACACCCTGCCCGTTCGCAAACTGCTCGCCGGAAAAGCCAACGTTCACCGCATCGGGACCAACGGCGGCCCGACGCCAAACGGCCTCGCGCATCTCAAGGAATGGCTCGGCGACGCGAAGTGGGATGTCATCCATTTCAACTGGGGCCTGCACGACTTGAAGTTCATGCCCGAGGGCAAGCGCCAGGTCTCGCCCGAGGATTACGAGAAGAACCTTCGCGAACTGGTGAAGCAGCTCAAAGCCACCGGCGCGAAGCTGATCTGGTGCGCAACGACGCCGGTGTCGGAAGGCAATCTCAACCCGATGCGCAAGAACGACGACGTGAACGCCTACAACGCCATCGCCAGGCGCATCATGGACGAGAACAAGATTGCGATTGATGACCTCTACGCCTTCGCCCTGCCGCAGATCGAAAAAATCCAGCGGCCGGTGAACGTGCATTTCACCGAGGAAGGTTCCGCCACGCTCGCCAGGCAGGTCGTCGCCAGCATCGAAGCCGCG
>DATDFH010000273.1:0-9954 GCA_036522715.1 Verrucomicrobiia bacterium | reverse complement strand
GCACGTCCAAGCCGCTCTCAGCCATCGTTCGCACTGGATCGCTGCCGATACGTCACTGGTGACGACGCGCGGCAGTCTGGGTTACATGGGACCGGCACGAAAGAACTATGCTCCGGCGTCCGCAGCCGACCCAGCCAAAAGCGGCGTCGGACGGCAGCGGATGGGTTGACGGGAACAAAAGGATAGGACACTCTTGAAACTATATGAGAGCGCACACCTTACTCCCTTGGGTTTTTGCCGTCGCGTACGCGCTGGCAGTTGGACCTTTATCGGCGGCGGAATCGCGTGCGATTACTCTCAACGACTGCATCGAGATGGCGCTCAAGCGCAACCTCGACATCCAGATCGAGCGCTACAACCCGGAGATCGCGGTCAACAACGTGAACATCGCCCTCGCCGGTTACGAACCCAATTTCACCGTCTCGGGCCAGCACAACTTCAGCCTCACCGGCGGTGGCGCGTTCAACCCGACCACCGGGACGTTTCAGATCGGCTCGCAATCGGACGCGGACAGCTTCTCCACGGATCTCAAGGGCGTCACACCCTTCTGGGGCCTGTCGTACGATGCGTTTGGCAACGTGAGGGAATCGACGGGCTTCAGTTCCACCAATCTGTTCGACAACTCCAGCGGCGCCATCGGAATCACTCTCACCCAGCCCTTGCTGAAGAATTTCTGGGTCGATCCCACGCGCTACAACATCCAGATTTCGCGCAACCGTCTCAGGTTCTCCGAGTCGCAGTTGCGCGACCGCGTCATGACGGTGGTGACCGCCGTCGAGGATGCCTACTACGAACTGATTTTTTCCCGCGAGTCCGTGAAGGTCCAGGAGAAGGCGCTGCAACTGGCTGAACGGCTCCTCTCAGAGAACAAGAAGCGCGTCGAAGTCGGTGCGCTCGCCCCGCTGGACGAGAAGCAGGCGGAATCACAGGTCGCCGCCCGCCGGGCCGACCTCCTGGTTGCGCAACGCACGCTCTCCACGGCAGAGAACGCGTTGAAGAAGCTGATCAGCGACGATTACACGACGCTGCACGGCACGGCCCTCGATCCCACCGATCCGCTGGGTGCCGTCGAGCAACCGATCGAGCTTCAAGAGAGCTGGCACAAGGGATTGGCCCTGCGACCGGATCTGGCGCAGGTCCGGCTCGACATCGAACGCGCCGGCATCGACGTCCGCTACACCAAGAACCAGGCGCTGCCCGAACTCAACCTGCTCGGCCAGTACGGCCACGCCCGTTCGGTGGCCGCCGGCGAATTCAGCGATGCCTTCGACAGCTTCCGGCGGGGCGACCAGCCGTTTTATTATTATGGCGCCCAGTTGATCGTGCCGCTGGGCAACGCGGCTGCCCGCAACAAATACCGCAACAGCAAGCTCGCCACCGAACAAGTCCTGCTGATCGCGAAGAAGCTCGAACAGGACATCCTGGTTCAGATCGATGACGCGGTGAAGCTGGCGCGGACCAGCTTCGAGCGTGTTGACGCGACCAAGCAGGCGCGCCTCTATGCTGAGGCGGCGCTGGAGGCCGAGCAGAAGAAACTCGAAAACGGCAAGAGCACCAGCTTCGTGGTGCTTCAGCTTCAGCGTGATCTTACCGCCGCGCGCTCCGATGAAATTCGCGCGCTGGCAGACTACAACAAGGCGCTCACCGACCTCTCTCGCAGCGAAGGCTCAACGCTCGAACGGCGCAAGATCGACCTCGAAGTGAAGTGACGGAACACTTCGCGTCCTCCGCTCGACCGATTGACCGTCCTCCCCGCGTCGGTTAACCATCCCGTGTTGACGAACCGACGCGTGCACCGCGTCCCCTGAGCATGGCTGTTGCAATCACCCCGCGCCCCCGTGTCACCGTGGACGGAAAGTTTTTCCGCCTCGGCGAGAAGAAGTTTTTCGCCAAGGGCGTGACCTACGGGCCGTTTGCGCCGAACAAGGCGGGTGAACCCTTCGCGTCGCCGGAGCAGACCAAGCAGGACTTCGCGCAGGTCCGCGAGCTGGGCGCGAACCTCCTGCGCATCTACGCCGCGCCTCCGCGGTGGTTCCTCGACCTAGCCGAGGAGCATGGGTTGAAGCTGCTGGTTGATGTGCCGTGGGCGAAAAATTTCTGTTTCCTCGACCTGGAACGGACGCGCGAGCAGGCGCGCGACGCGGTGCGCTCGATGGCGATGGCGTGCGCCGGGCATCCGGCAGTGTTCGCGATCAGCGTCGTGAACGAGATTCCGCCCGACGTCGTGCGCTGGAGTGGCGCCGCGAAGGTCTCGGACTTCATCGACGAGTTGGTGGACATTGTGAAGTCGGTTGACTCCGAGTGCCTGTGCACGTTCGCCAGTTTTCCGCCGACCGAGTATCTCCACGCGCCGAACATCGACTTCGTCACGTTCAACGTTTACCTGCATCAGCAGCGGCCATTCGAGAATTACCTGCACCGGCTGCAATCCATCGCCGAGGCCAAGCCGCTGTTGCTCGGCGAATTCGGCGCCGACTCGATCCGCGAGGGCGAGGAGAAGAAGTGCGAGCTGCTGTCGTGGCAGATCGAGACGGCGTTCCGCTGCGGGCTGGCGGGCGCGATCGTCTATAGCTTCACCGACGACTGGTTCAAGGACGAGCGGCAGGTCAACGATTGGGGCTTCGGCCTGACCACGCGCAACCGCGAACCGAAGGCGTCCTTCGCCGTCGTGCAGAAGGCGTTCGGCACCGCGCCGCATTTCCCGTTGCCGGGTTACCCGAAAGTCTCGGTGGTCGTCGCGAGCTATAACGGCGGCAAGACGCTCAAGGCCTGTCTCGATTCGCTCGGTCAACTCAACTATCCGAATTACGAAGTCATTCTCGTCGATGACGGTTCCACCGATGCGACGCCGCAGATTGCCTCGCTCTACAAGAACATCCGCTGCTTCCGGCAGACCAACCAGGGCCTCTCCGCCGCGCGCAACGCCGGCATCCACGCCGCCGAGGGCGAGATCGTGGCGTTCACCGATTCGGACTGCCGCGCGGACGAGGACTGGCTGCACTACCTCGTCGGCGATCTGCTCCACAGCAAATACGCCGGCATGGGCGGGCACAATTTTCTTCCGCCGGAAGATTCGTGGGTTGCTGCGGCGGTGATGGCATCGCCCGGGGGGCCGGCGCACGTGATGTTGACGGACCGGCTGGCCGAGCACATTCCCGGCTGCAACATGGCCTTCTACAAATGGGCGCTACTGGAGATCAACGGCTTCGACCCAGTCTTCCGCAAGGCCGGCGATGACGTGGACGTTTGCTGGCGCCTCCAACAACGCGGCTACCGCATCGGATTCAGTCACGCGGGCTTTGTGTGGCATTACCGGCGCTCGACCATCGGCGCGTATCTCAAGCAGCAGCGCGGCTACGGAGAGGCCGAGGCGCAGCTCGTGCGCAAGCACCCGGAATATTTCAATTCGCTCGGCGGCTCGATCTGGCATGGGCGCATCTACACTGCGGCCAAGATCGGCGTCGAACTGCGCCGGCCGATCATCTACCACGGTTTTTTTGGCAGCGCGTTTTTCCAGTCGATCTACGCGCCGCCGCCGAACATAGCGTTGATGTTTCTGACGAGCCTCGAATTTCATGTGCTCATCACCCTGCCGCTCGCCGTGTTGAGCGCGGTGTTCAACTCGCTCGTGCCGATGGCAATCACGAGCGTCGTGGTGTCGGCGTTGTTCTGCGTTGCCGCCGGTGTGCAGGCGGTGTTGCCGAAGAAAAAGAAACAGCCCTGGTCGCGCCCGCTAGTGGCGTTGCTGTTTTTCCTCCAGCCTATCATGCGAGGCTGGGCGCGCTACCAGGGCAGTCTCGGTTTGAGCCGGTTGCCGCCTGCGGCGTACCGGCGCATCGCGGCGCTCAACAAATCCGGCAGCCGCGTGACGCCGGATGAAGTGCGTTACTGGCGCGACGGCTGGCTGGATCGCTACGATTTTTTGCAGAAGGCCATCGAGCGCCTCGACCGCGAAGGGTGGCAAAACAAGTCCGACAGCGGCTGGAACGAGTTCGACATCGAAATTGTCGGCAGCCGCTGGACCACGCTCCACTTCACGACCGTCTCGGAACATTTCCCGAAAGGGACAATGGTGCGCTGCCGCTTCCGCACCACGTGGTCACTGCTGGCGCGGCTCGCGTTCTGGTCGGCGTTCGGGTTCGAACTGCTGATCATCGGCTTCACCAGCAAGGTCACCAACGGTTGGACCTGGCTGCTGTTGCTGACGATGATCGGCTTCTGGGCGTTTCTGCGCAGCGAGGAGCGTCACGTCAAGCGGCTCGTGGTCGCGTTCCTTGACGAGCTCGCGCGGCAGATTGATCTCTTCCGCCTCGCGACGCCGCAGGAGGAAAAACTGGCGACGCAACGGCCGAAATGAAATCTTGGCGCCGCGCCGCGCTCTGTTAGAACGAACACACTCGTTCGTCGCGACATGATTCAATACCTCGACCTCCTCCGCCACGTGCTCGAACACGGCCGCTTCAAGGCCGACCGCACTGGAACCGGCACGCATTCGGTGTTCGGCGCGCAGGCGCGCTACCCGCTGGCCGAGGGTTTCCCGCTCGTGACAACGAAGAAGGTCCATCTGAAGTCGATCATCTACGAGTTGCTGTGGTTCCTGCGCGGCGAGACCAACGTGCGCTGGCTGCAGGAACACGGCGTGACGATCTGGAACGAATGGGCCGATGCGGAAGGAAACCTCGGCCGCGTCTATGGCGCGCAATGGTGCGACTGGCGCACCGCCGACGGCCGCTCGATCAACCAGATCGACGGCGTAATCGAACAGATTCGCAAAAACCCCGACAGCCGCCGCCTCATCGTTACCGCGTGGAACCCCGGCGAGATCGGGACGATGGCACTGCCGCCGTGCCACTCGCTCTTCCAGTTCTACGTGAGCGAAGGCGAACTGAGTTGTCAGCTTTACCAACGCAGCGCGGACATCTTTCTCGGCGTGCCCTTCAACATCGCCAGCTATGCGTTGCTCACGTTGATGGTCGCGCACGTCACGGGCCTGAAGCCGGGCGACTTCGTCCACACATTCGGCGACTTGCACCTCTACTCGAACCACGTCGAGCAGGCTAAGCTGCAACTCGCCCGCGAACCACGCCCGCTGCCGACGATGAAACTCAACCCGGTCGTGAAAGACATCCACGACTTCAAGTTCGAGGATTTCGAGTTGGTGGGCTACGACCCGCACCCCGCGATCAAGGCGCCGGTGGCGGTGTAGTTCCGAGTCCCAGCTTCAGTTCGGTTCCGCGCCAAAGGGCCGAAGCCTGAATTCCAAACGAAAAGCCGGACGGGCTCGCACGCATCCGGCATCGTGAAACTTGTTGGCTGCCTTCGCCGCCTACTTCTGCTCCGGACGCTTCGCCGGCGCATCGCTTGGTGTGGCCGGACCGCCCGGACCGCCGGGCCGCCCGCCAAGCCGTCCGCCGATTTCTCCGCGCACCTTTTCCCATTTCTCGAACTGCTCCTTGTTGAGGATTTCCTTCATCTTGGCGGTCATCGCTTCCTGCATCTTCTGGCCCTTCTCGCGGCGCTCCTCAGGCGGGACGTTGCGCAACTCCTGCATCTTCTCGCCCTGCTCCCGCATCGCCGACTGCACCTTCTCCTTCTGCTCGTCGTTGAGGTTCAACTCTCCCAAGACCTTCTGCATCCGCTCGCGACCGCCAGCAAGTCCCGGCGCTCCGCTGGGAGCGGCGGCACGCGATTTTTCCCATTTCGCGAACTGTTCCGCGGTGAGCACTTCCTTCATTTTGGCGGTCGTCGCCTCCTGGAGTTTCTGAAATTTCTCGCGGCGCTCTTCCGGCGCGGCGTCGCGCAACCCCTGCATCTTCTCGCGCTGCTCCTCTTGGAACGCATCGAGCTTGCTCTTCTGTTCGGCGGTGAGGTTGAGCTCTTCGAGGTTGCCGCGCAACCCCTGCAATCCCGGCCGGCCCTCGGCGCCTTTCTTGCGGGCTTCCTTTTCGGCGGAGTAAACCGGCGCGGCCGCGGCCAGGGCGAGCGCGGCAGCGATGATCAATGTCTTGGTGGTCATAAATGTTCTCTTTGATTGCGGCCGGCTGAATTGCGCCGGCCTGTGTTTGTTTGTCCGAGCAGAAAGACGCCGCACGCGGCCGCGGGTTACACTCGTCGCCGACGCGAGTTGCAACGCTGCTTCTGACCCCATCAGCGCGGCGAATTTGCCAGCCGCGCCCCGGCGGCAGATTGTTGCGGCGATGGAAATGAAAATGCCGCATGTCGTCGTGCTCGGCGCCGGATTCGGCGGGCTGACTTTCTGCCAAAGCTTCCGCGATCCACGTGCCCGCGTGACGTTGGTGGACCGGCAGAACCACCACCTCTTCCAGCCGTTGCTCTACCAGGTCGCCACCGCGGGGTTGTCCGCGCCGGAGATTGCTCAGCCCATCCGCTCGATTCTCCGCGACCGCCCCAACATCACCGTGCTGCTCGACAACGCCACTGACATCCGCGCTGCGCAGAAGCAGGTCGTGCTCGCGACGCAAACGCTCGACTACGACTACCTCGTCGTCGCGCTCGGCGGCGTGACGGGTTACTTCGGCCATCCGGAGTGGGAACAGTTCGCGCCCGGGCTCAAGTCGCTCGATGACGCGCTTCGGATCCGCAGCCGGATTCTCCTCGCCTTCGAGCGCGCCGAGAACGAGCCCGACCCGCGCGTGCGCCAGCGGCTCATGACCATCGTCGTCGTGGGCGGCGGCCCGACGGGCGTGGAACTGGCGGGCGCCTTTGCCGAACTCACGCGCCACGTGCTCAACCGCGATTTTCGCCGCATCGATCCCGCCCAGGCGCGGATCATACTCATCGAAGCCAGCCCGGTGATTCTATCGCATCTGCCTGACGACCTGGCGCGCAGCGCACAGCGCCAACTCGAAGCCCTCGGCGTCGAGGTGCGCAATCGCTGCAAGGTCAAAAACATTTCCGCCGGTGTGGTCGAACTCGATGACGGTCACACGCTTGATGCCGAGAACGTCATCTGGGCCGCCGGCGTCGCCGCCAATCCGCTCACGCGCACGCTTGGCGTAGAACTCGATCGCGCCGCCCGCGTGAAGGTCAACCCCGACCTCAGCGTGCCCGGCCATCCCGAAATCTTCGCGATCGGCGACAACGCGCTCGTGCTGCAGGACGATGGCAAACCCGTTCCCGGCGTCTCGCCCGCCGCGATGCAGGAGGCGAAGCACGTCGCGCGTATCATTGAGGACGAGTTGAGCGCGCCGTCGCCCGCGCAGGTGCATCGGCCGCCTTTCAAGTATTGGGACAAGGGCACGATGGCGACCATCGGGCGCTCCGCCGCCGTGGCGATGATTCGCGACCTGAAGCTTTCCGGTTTCATCGCGTGGGTGGTGTGGTTGTTCGTGCATCTGATTTTCCTGGTCGGCTTCCGCAACCGGCTGGCTGTGCTGCTTCAGTGGACCTACTCCTATTTCGCCTACAAACGTGGCGCGCGAATTGTCACGGGGCTCTCCCACGGAAGCGATCGCGGGCCGGCTTCCGCGGGTTGAGAGAAAATCGCCTTTTGTCGGCAACGGCATGTGGGGCGGCGCCTGCAACGGCCGCTGGAACACAACCAACCTCCACCGCGGCGTCGGCAATATCGTCATGGAGGACGCCAGCCCGCAATCGACCGGCGCGACCGCGCTGAAGAGTTTCAAGCAGTCCAGCGCCGACCCCAACGGCAGCAACTGCCGGGTTGTCCAATAGTTTCGCGGCTCAAGGCCCGCCGCCGTTTCGCACTCCCCGCGCCCCGCATGGGGTGAACACCTACCTCGACTTCCGCCGGTAGCCGGCCGAAGTAAAATTGATGCGGAAGGTACTCAGAGCGGCCGGCGGCGCGTTCACGCTGCTCGAATTGCTGGTGGTCATTGCGATCATCGGGATCCTCGCCAGCCTGTTGCTGCCCGCGCTGGCCCACGCGAAGGCGCGCGGCGAACGGGCCAAATGTGTGAGCAACTTGCGTCAACTGGGCATTGCCACCCGCCTTTGGGCGTCGGATCACGAGGAAAAATATCCCTGGCTGGTGGCCACCAACCAGGGCGGCTCGCAAAAACTCCTGCCCGCTTATGCGCATTTCCTCGTTCAATCCAACGAGCTTGCCTCTCCGAAGGTGCTGGTCTGCCCCAGCGACAAGGAGCGCAATGCAGCGCAGGATTTCACCCGGGGTCCACGCGGCCTTGCCACCCTCGGCGCCAGTGCCGTGAGTTACTTCTTCTGCCCCGAGGCCGAGGAGAACCTGCCACAATATCAACTCTACGGCGACCGCAACATCCTGGGCGACGGCAACGGCGTGTGCGGCGACATCTATCCGTGCGTCGCGGTGGGCACCGCCAACTCCCGCTGGGCCACCACCAACATTCACCGGGGTGTGGGCAACATCGTCCTTCAGGACGCGAGCGCGCACATGACTACACCAACGTCGTTGCGCCCGTTCATGCAGGCCAGCGGCGATCCCAACGGCAGCAACTGCTCGGTCGTACAATAGCGCCACAGCGTGCTATCCACACCGGCCGCTGCGGAGCAGTCGTTGACAAGCGGCAGCGTGCATCGCAAAGCTCTCCGCGATCCACGATTCTATGAACAAGCCCTTCCTCGTTCGCATTCTGTTGTTTCTCGTCGTTCTGGCCCCGTGCAGCCTGCTGGCCCAGGAACCTGCGGCCACCTGGCGGGCGAAGACACTTTGGGAAGCCGTCGCTCACATGATTTTGTTCATCGCGGTGGGCGTCGCCGCCGCCGTGGTTGGCTACAAGGCGTTCGACAAGTGCACGCCCGGCAACCTCCACCGCGAAATCCTTGAGAACAAAAATGTCGCCGCCGCCCTCGTCGGCGCCGCGGTCATCCTGGGCGTGTGCATCATCGTCGCCGCCGCGATGATGAGTTGAGACAGATTTCCACCCACGACCCGCGACCGTGAAAAGGAGCAGGCACATCCGGCTCGTGCTCATCAGCGGCCTTTCCGCCGGCGCGCTCGGCGGGTGCTCGCCCTCCGGCAACCGTCCACCACCGGTCAGCTTGGAAGCAGTTTACACCAACGACTACTACCTGCCCGGCGTGGGCTACTATCACGCGCCATATCGCGCCTGGTTTCCGTATCCTTACAACCATTTCGATCCGCAGCGGCGGCTCTACTATCACGGCGGTCAGTGGGCGCCCGCACCGCACGCGAGCATCACGAACATCTCCGCGCCGACGGCCGCATCCGCGCAACAAGCCGAGGCTGCGCGCACCGACGTGACGCGCGGCGGCTTCGGCAGTTCGTCGCGGAGTTTCTCGACCCACTCCTGATGCGCCGGCACTGCTTCGAACCCAGATCTGGCTGGCGCGAACGCGTCGAACAGGTCGGCCTTACCTATCACTCGCACGACCACGGCCCGTATTGGGACGAATCCGCGTGCTACGAACTCACCGCCGTCGAAGTGGATCAACTCGAAGCCGCCGGCAACGTGTTGCACCATCTCTGCATCGAAGCCGCCGGCGCCGTGATCGAAAATGAATGGTGGTCCCGCCTCGGCATCCCCGCCGCCGCCGTGCCGGGCATCCTCCGTTCGTGGGAGCGCGACGACTTCAGTCTCTACGGCCGGTTCGATCTGGCGTTCGACGGCCGCACGCCGCCGAAACTGCTCGAGTACAATGCCGACACTCCGACCGCGCTCGTCGAGGCCGCGGTCGCGCAATGGTTCTGGTTGCAGGACACGCGCCCGAATGCCGATCAGTTCAATTCGATCCACGAACGGCTGATCGAGGCGTGGCGACGCTGGGCCGGGCAGACGATACATTTCAGCAGCATCAAGGACCATCCCGAAGACGAGCAGACCGTGCTCTACCTCCGCGACACTTGCGAGCAGACTGGCGCGAAGACCAAGCCGGTCGCCATCGAGGACATCGGCTGGGACGCGCGCCAGAATTGTTTCGTCGATCTCGACGGCGGACGCATCGAGCGCTGCTTCAAACTTTATCCGTGGGAAT
>DATDFH010000272.1:0-9808 GCA_036522715.1 Verrucomicrobiia bacterium | reverse complement strand
GTCCGCATGAAGCTCACGGAGTGGCGCGCCCCACCTTGAGCTTCATGCGGACAGGAGCATCGCACGCTTTTATTTATGAAAATAGCCCTTGCTTGTTCCCCACCGAGACGTTGAAGTCGCCGCGTCTCCAATAACACCGGGCTCCTCATGGGCATCATTTACTACGGCCAGCCGGGCGTCGCTTATGGCGCGGGTTTTACTTACGGCCAGAATGTTTCCTCTGTGCCCCAGCAACTCATCAAAAAAATGAAGCAAGCCGCGTTAAAATTAGACGAGAAAAACCTCGATCAGTGCATGGACCTCGGCCAGGAAATGGAAGAGGGCCTTAAAAACAAGCCCGCGTTCGCCGCCGTCGCACCCACGCCCGCCGCGATGAAACTCCAGCGCGACGCCATTGTGCTCCAGCGTGGCGTGCTGGCCGGCGCCGTCGGCGCGGTGGCCCTCCAGCAAGGCGCGCTCGACGGACTGGAGTCCACTTACCGCAACTCGCTCACGCTTCAGGCCGGCAGCGCCATCCAGTTGGTCAACGGCGACGAGGCGCAGCTCGCGGGCACGAACATCCCGCTCCGGCAGGCCGGCACGCCCGCCACCGATGCGCCCCCGCCGCTGGAGAATCCGCACGGCAGTTACGGCGATCTCTCGGGCGAGGTGGATTGGGCGTGGAACGGTCCACCGCGCCGCATGTTGTTTATCGCGGAAATCGCCACCAGCGCGGCCGGGCCGTTTACGTTCGCGTACTCGGGCAACAAATCGGGCTTCACTTCCAAGGGCCATCCGCCCGGCACCGAGATCTTCATGCGCTCGAAGTGCAGTTGCAACGGCTTCGACAGCGACTGGAGCCAGGTCGTGAGCCATCGCGCGCGCTGATCCCCGGCCGGAGTGATGGAGGAATGGCGTGTGGCGGCGCCACGGCCCCATTCGCGTTTCTCCATCACTCATTTTTAACTCTCCGAAACTCCTTTCGATATGCCCATCCTTTTTGATCCGAATATTCCCGGCGACAGTGATCCGGTCATCGCGCCGCCGTTGCGCAATCAGTTCAACGCGCTGAACGACAAGTTCGCCACCATCCCCGCCGGCCCGCAAGGTCCGCAGGGCGAGAAGGGCGACAAAGGCGACACGGGCGATCCCGGTGGTCCGCCCGGACCGCAAGGCCCCGAAGGCCCGCAGGGTCCGCAGGGCGCTGGCGGCCCGCAAGGCGATCCCGGCCCCCAAGGTCCGCCCTTCGCCAGCGCCGTGGTGGATAGCACGAGCACGCTTGATCCCGGCGAGAACGCGAGCGTGTCCGCGTCCTTCGATGGGGCGAATGTGCGTTTGAACTTCGGCATCCCGCGCGGCGGGGACGGCGCCCAAGGCGCGCCCGGTGAAGTGACCACCCAGCAGTTGAACGACGCGATGGCCACCACGGCGAAGCGGCCGTCGAGCATCGGTCCCTACACCGGTTCGTTCAGCGATCCGGTCACGCAGGCAGAGATTCTGGACTACGTCGCCTACCAGGAAACCTTGCGCGTGGCATTGCTGGGTTAAGCCGGGACCACGCAGCAGAAGCCTCCTCGCCCCGGCACTCCGCTATTCGATGGGAGACGGAGAATCCTCGACACTATCTTCACCGCCGGTGTGCGCAGAATCGGCTCCGGCCACGTTTCGCTTTTGCCACCGCGGCCACCCTCCGCTACGGTCGCGGGCGACGACGATGAAATGTGAACGCACAGTTAGAAAATCTGGAACTCAGGAACTCAGGAAAGGAAACGTTCTCGATCCCTATCCTGAGTTCCTGAGTTCCAAATTTCACCACTCCCGATGAAATGCCCCGTTTGTGAAAATGAACTCACGCCCCTGACCATTCAGG
Organism: Verrucomicrobiia bacterium; assembly: GCA_036522715.1. GTDB lineage: Bacteria > Verrucomicrobiota > Verrucomicrobiia > Limisphaerales > JACQFS01 > DATDFH01. The sequence goes on along the minus strand of DATDFH010000272.1, from coordinate 7,959 downwards.
GCGTGACGGTGGACGCGTGCCTGGACAGTTGCGGCGGCGTGTGGTTCGACAACTTCGAGTTGAACAAGTTCCTCACCCAGGATGCCGCGGCCACGGAAATCCTGCGTCGCGTGCAGCCACGCGCGGAGGGGTTCTTCGATTACACGTCGCGTCGAAACTGTCCGCGCTGCGCTGACGTGGTGATGATGCGCCACTACGCGAGTCCCAAGCGCGCCGTCGAACTGGACTCGTGCCCCGGCTGTGCGGGCTGCTGGCTCGATGCGGAGGAACTGGCGCGCCTGCGCCGAGAACGCGCGACCCGGAAGTAAGCCTCCTTACGATCGGCTCCGACCCGGGCCGGCGCCAGATTGCACCACGCCGGATTCTTCGCTCAAAACCGCCGCACGCGGTACGCGCGCCATGGGCTGGCCGGCGAGTTGGTGTCGCGGTAGATGATCGGCGCGTTGGTGCCGTAGGTGTTGGTCACGACGGTCCAATCCACAAGGTTGGTCGTGCGCTCCACGCCATTGGTGCGGCCGCGCTGGCCTTGGAACGTGAATTCAAACGCGTTGCTCAGGACCACCAGGTTCGTCGGCTGCGGCGGAGGCGCCTGCACGGAGTCGATGGTCTGGCGCCACCCGGCAATCTGCGTGCTGAAATCAATCGCCCCGCCGCCATTGTAAAAATCCTTCAAGATGAGTTGCCATTGCGGATGGCTGGTCGAACCGGCGACGCAATTGATGGCGAGAAACACCGGGCGCGGGTCGCCGCCGGGCACCGAGTTGGTCGGGACGAAATAGTCGCGGACGGCCCGGAGCGTCGTCACGTTGTAGTCGTTTCCGCAGATGGCGACGTTGGTGGCGCGCAGGAAGACGTCGGTCTGGCTTTGATAGACCGCCGCGGGTTCCATGTTGGCGACCACGTAGGCGACGGGAATGCCGTTGGAGTTGCCACGATAGTTTTCGAACCACTGCCGGATGCTGGGGGACGTCTGACCGACGCCTGCCTGGCACTTCCCTCACCAGATGTCGAAGAAGACGTAAAAGACAATCTTGCCCGCGAAGTCCTGGAGCCGGAGCGTCGTGTTCGTCGGGGTGAAGACCTGGCCGTTGTCGTTGGTCCAGCGGAAGCGGTTTTGCAGGCCGAAATTCGTGGTGACGATGTCGCCCACGTTGACCTGGGCGCGAACACGCTGGACGCCAACGGGTGCGACGAGCAGCAAAGCCGTCAGCAAGACGGTGAGTTTCCGGTTCGGGAAGAGTGGGTTCATAGGTCGGGTTGTTGAGAACACGGCTAGAATTGCACCGAGTACGCGATCTGTGCAAGGCCCCACTGACGGTCCTGGTAGAGGTGGAAGAACTCCGCCGTGGCCACGCTGAGCGGGGCATAGTCGGTGCGGAATGTGCCGAGGTGAAGCTTGAGCGACGAGCGCGCCCACGAGTAGCGCACGCCGAGGCCCGCCTCCCAGCTCTCCAGCGGCGGCCCGGCGTTGGAGAGGAGCAGCGAGTTTTCAATCTCGCCGGTGTCCTTGTAGTAACGGCCGGTCACGCTCAAGAGCAGGTTCGGAACGGGTTCCCATTCGAGCGTCGCGCCGAAGAAGCGGGCGTTGAATCGCGGCGCCTCGGTGGTCACACCGCCAGAAACGCGCGCCACCCACTGCCCGCCCAAGGCGACGTTGACCGAGCCTTGATAGTTGAAGCGCAACTCGCGGCCGGAGATCGTAGAGAAGTTGAACTCGTTCAAAGTGCGCACGCGCCGCGTCAGCACGTTCTCCGAGGAAAGATTCAGCGTCCCCACGTCGAGGTGCTTGCGGCCTTGCAAGAGTTGGTAGTTGCCCTGCGTGTCCACGCTGTCCTCATAGCCCGGTGCGATCTGGTCGCGCGCGTAGCCCAGGCGCAGTTCCGCGAAGCCGGCCGACGGCACGTATTCCCAGCGCGCGCCCGCGGAGGCGTTGGCGCCCTTGGGATCCGGTTCCTCGTACGGCGGCACGCGCGGAAAATCGGGGTGGGCATATTTTTGCCGGTAGCGGTTGGCGATCCACACGCTGCGGTAATCCGCAAAGCCGTTGTACGCGGCGGCCGTCACGAGCAGCGTGACCGGCGCGGCCACACGTTGGCGCAGGTTCGCCTGCACGCCGTAACGGTCTTCGTGCAGGTGCGTGTCGAAACCGAAGAAGTCGAAATCGCGGAACGGCCGGTAATCAATGTCGTACGAAGCGTAGGAGAATGAAGCGTCCCACTCGGTGGCGCCTCGTTCTTGCGCGTAACGCACCCGGCTGTCGGTGAGAAAAATGTCCGAAGCCCAAACGAACTCCGAGTCCGCCTCCACGGTCTGCAGTAGGCGCGCTTCCGACGGGGCCGCCCCCGCGAGCGCCGCGCAGGACAGCGCCGCCGCGGCGGCGATGCAGCTTGGGAGACGCGCCAACCCCATCAGGCCCCTTTCAACGACACGCCGTGCACGTTGTCACCGATGCGCCGGGCATGCCCGGCAGCCCCGGCAGAACTTGCGGCATGGTTTTCGCCCCGTAGCTGAATACGGCCGAACGCGCAAACTGCATGTTCGGCTTGGAGACCAGTTGCTGCCGGGTGACCGGCACGCGCGCGCAGCCGGTCATTCCCAGCAGCGCGACCGCCGGCAAGAACCAGACGAGTGTCCGCGCGGCTCTTGGCAAACTGCGAATGGAACTGGAGCACATGACACAGCGGATACGAACGACACCGGCACTTCTGACTCCAATCGCCCGCGAAGGCAAGCAACAAGCCGTGACCGGCGCCACCGCTCTTCAAGCGTCAGAACATCGGCTCACATGAGCGTGCTGGCGTTGCCCCTGCCTGACTGCTAGTTTTCGGGCCGTACAAGATTATGGCCGAAGAAAGTCATCCGCAGCCGGACCAGCCTCAGCGCAAAACGCTCGACGATCGCGCGAAGATGACCGAGCTGGAACGCATCCGCCACTCGTGCGCGCACGTCATGGCCACGGCCATTCTGCGGCTCTGGCCGGATGCGCAGTTCGCCTACGGCCCGCCCGTTGAAAACGGTTTCTACTACGATCTCGAATGCAGCCATCGCATCTCGCAGGAAGACTTCGAGAAGATCGAGGTGGAGATGAAGAAGGAGATCAAGGCGAACAACGTTTTCGAGAAGGTCGTCGTCACGCGCGAGCAGGCCATGGCCGATGCGCAGAGCGGGCGCCTGGGCGGGCTCGCCGAACGGCCGGGCAACGCGAGCAAGTTCAAGCTCGACCTGCTCAGCCAGATTCCGGCAGGCGAGCCGATTTCCTATTTCAAGAACGGCGACTTCATCGACCTGTGCGCCGGGCCGCACGTGATGCGCACCGGTAACATCGGCGCGTTCAAGCTCACCACGGTGGCCGCCGCCTACTACAAGGGCGACGAGAAAGGCCCGCAGCTTCAGCGTATCTACGGCACGGCGTTCAAGAACAAGACCGCGCTCGACGAGTATTTCAAGATGCTCGAGGAGGCCAAGCGCCGCGACCACCGCAAGATTGGCGCGGAGATGGGGCTGTTCGCGATTGATACGGAATACGTCGGGCCGGGCATGCCGCTGTGGTTGCCCAAAGGCACGGTGCTCGTCGAGGAACTCGAAACGCTGGCCAAGGAAACCGAGTTCGCCGCCGGCTACGTGCGCGTGAAGACGCCGCACCTCGCGCGCGAGAAGATGTATCGGACCTCCGGTCACATGCCGTACTACGCCGAGTCGATGTTCCCGCCGATGGAACTGGCCGCCGACGAGAGACCTGATCCCGAGATCGAGCGGAAGATCAAAGGCGTGGAGGAAAAGCTCTGCGCGCTCGAATCGAACATTGCGTCGATCGAATCCAAGGAGGAAACCGACGGCGGCACCGAGGAGGATGACGAAGCGATGGGCGAGGAGCGTTTCATGGCGCGCGGGCTGCGCGAGGAACTGGCGTCGCTGACCGCCCTGCGCGGCGGCAAGGAGCGTTACTATCTAAAGGCGATGAACTGCCCGCATCATCACCGCATCTTCGCCGCCGAGCCACGCAGTTACCGCGATCTCCCGTTGCGCCTCGCGGAATACGGCACGTGCTACCGCTACGAGCAGAGCGGCGAGCTATTCGGCCTCATGCGCGTGCGCTCGCTCAACATGAACGACGCGCACATCTATTGCACCCCGGAGCAGTTCGCCGCCGAGTTCAACGCGGTGAACGAAATGTATCTGAAGTATTTCAAGATTTTCGGCATCGAGAAATACGTCATGCGCTTCAGCACGTCGTCGCCGGAAGGCTTGGGCAAGAAGTACGTCAACGAACCGGAGTTGTGGAAGAAGACCGAAGACATGGTCCGGCAGGTGTTGATCGACTCGAAGATCAACTACGTGGAGGTGCCGAACGAAGCGGCGTTCTACGGTCCGAAGATCGACGTGCAGGTCTGGAGCGTCATCGGCCGCGAGTTCACGCTGGCGACCAACCAGGTGGACTTCGCCGTGCCCGCGAAGTTTGGCCTTACCTACCGCGACCGCGACAACGTGGACAAGACGCCGCTGTGCATCCACCGCGCGCCGCTTGGCACGCACGAGCGGTTCATCGGGTTCCTCATCGAGCATTACGCCGGCAACTTCCCGCTCTGGCTCGCGCCCGAACAGGTCCGCATCCTCACGCTCGGCGACGACGAGAAACTCATCGGCCACGCCAAGGCGCTGGTGGCGGAACTGCGCTCCAAAATGGTCCGCGCCGAGGGCGACTTCAGTTCGAACCCGATCAAGGCGAAGATTCAGGACGCGGAGACCGCGAAGGTTCACACCATGCTCGTCATCGGCCAAAGAGAACTGGAGCATGACACTGTGAGCATCCGTCTGCACGGCAAAGGTAACGTGGGCTCCAAACCAAGCGCCGAGGCGCTGGCGGAGATTCTCGCTGCGATCCGCGAGCGGCGGGCGTAGCGACGTGCTGCCGGTGTCCCACCGGCTGCGTCAAGATTTCCGACACGCTTAACGAGCCGGTGGCGAAATGCCGGCAGCACCCGAGATGTCAGAGCCTCACCCCGCAATTACCACACCCGCGCGTCGCGGCCTCCGCTGGTGGCCGGCGGTGTTGATTCTCGTCGGGACGCTCGTTGCTGTCGCAGTCATCCGGTTGCGCGACGACCTGCCATTTCAGCAACGGAACATAAACACCGCGCAGACCAGCTTCGTCGCGTTCGCGTTGCTCCTGCTTTGGTGGACGCTGCTCTCGCGTGCGCCGAAACGGCTGCGGCTTGGTATGACCGCAGGGGTGCTCGCGCTCATCGTGCTCGTTGTCGCGCTCTTCCGCATCCGCGGCGTGAGCGGCGACTTGGTGCCGATCCTCGAACCGCGCTGGGCAAAGAGAGTGTTGCCTGCTCCGCAGAGCAACGCCTCTCCCGCTTCAGCGTTTCAAGGCTTCAACAATTCAATGCAAACTGACTTCCCCCAATCGCTCGGCCCCGATCGCACGGGCGTGCTTCCCGGCCCGAAGCTGGCGACCGACTGGTCTTCGAGTCCGCCGAAAATTCTGTGGCGGCAAAAGATTGGCGGAGCTTGGTCCGGCTTCAGCATCGCCGGCGGGCGCGCCTTCACGCAGGAGCAGCGCGGCGAGGACGAATGCGTGACCTGTTACGAACTCGCCACTGGTCGCCTGTTGTGGTCGCACGCGGACAAGACGCGTTACGCCACGACCATCGCCGGCGAAGGTCCGCGCGCCACGCCCACAGTCGTGGGCGGCCGCTTGTTCACGCTCGGCGCGACGGGATTCTTGAACTGTCTCGACGCCGCGACCGGGAAGGGCGTCTGGTCGCGCAACCTCGCCACCGACGCGCACGCCAAAATCCCGGAGTGGGGCCTCGTGGGTTCGCCGCTGCTCGTCGATGACCGGGTGATCGTCAGCGCCGGCGGCAGCGCCAACAAATCGCTGCTCGCCTACCGCGCCGACGACGGCCAGTTCGCGTGGAGCGGCGGCTCGGGCGAAGCGAACTACGGCTCGCCCTTCGTCGCGACGCTCGCGGGGGTGCGGCAAATCCTCGTGTTCAACACCCTCGTCATCACGTCGCACGACGCCGCGACCGGCGCCGTGTTGTGGGAACATCGCTGGACCAGCGCCAATCCGTCCGCTGCGGTGCCGGTCGTCGTGGACGGAACCCGCGTCGTGTTTTCCAGCGGCTACGGCTTCGGCAGTGACCTGCTCGAAATCCGGCGCAAGCCCAACGGCAAACTTGCAGCGACGCGTGTCTGGCACTCCACCCGGATGAAATCCAAATTCGCGCACATCTTTGCCCGCGACGGCTTTCTTTATGGGCTCGACGACGGCATCTTCGCGTGCGTGGATTTGAAGGACGGTTCGCTGCGTTGGAAGGAGGGCCGCTACGGCCACGGGCAGGGCTTGCTCGTCGGTGAACTTTATCTCCTGATGGCCGAGAGCGGTGAACTCGTGCTGCTGCGCCCGACGCCCGATGCGCCACAGGAACTCGCGCGCTTCCGCGTGTTCAACGCCAAGACGTGGAACCCCATCGCGCTTTCCGGCGATCTGCTCCTCGTTCGCAACGATCAGGAAGCGGCGTGCTTGCGGTTGCCACTGGCCAAGTGACGACGCCTCATCGAAGCAGCGCTTCAATTGAGCGTCGCAGCGCCGGAGAGATTCTTCCGGCCGTTTTGGAAATCCTCTCTCCAAGCCACGGCAGTGTGACCACCAGCCGGCTGGTCAGTTCGCGGAGGAGCGGGGCGTTGGACGCCGCCGAAGAATCCCGTCGCTGCTGATCCACGAGAACAATCCGCGAGCGCCTTGCGGCTCCGTCGGACAACGCATCGAGAACGAGCCGGACCTGGCCGACGGTTCCAAGCCGGTTTGGGGCGACGATGATCGGTGTGGCGTGGAGGGCGGCAATCAAGTCGCGTGAGACAAACCCTTCGCCGAGCGGGCTGAGCAGGCCACCTGCGCCTTCGACAAGGACCATGTCATGGCGCCGTGCGATCGCGCGCACGTGCGAGGTGACTTCGCGCAGCGTCACGCGCTTTCGCTCGCGCCGCGCGGCCAGCAACGGCGCCAGCGGCGCACGAAAGTGCCACGGGTTGATCTCATCGAGCGTCAACGCACCATCGAGCGCAGCACGGAACATGCGCGCATCGCCGCGTCCACCGGAGCAGATGGGCTTGAGGGCGGCGACCGCGATCCCACGCGCGCCCAGATGTCGCGCGAGCAGCGTGGTGAGCACGGTCTTGCCGACGCCTGTGTCGGTGCCGGTAATGACAAAGGTTGCCACGAGGTCCGAATCGAACCACATCGCAACGGCGCGCCGCAAGGGCGCGTGCGTACTGTGCCGGCCGCAATCAGCCTCAACTGCAACTGTTCAACGCCACGACCGCTTGATAACGTCCGCGCGCATGAAAGTGACCTACTATCTCGAAGTCGTTTCCTCGTGGTGCCACTGGGCCGAGCCGGCGTGGGCGGAACTCAAGCAGCGCTACGCCGGCCGCGTGGAGTTCGGCTGGAAGATCGCGCAGATGCCGAAGGAGGCGTATCCGCAGAGCAAGGCGCAGTGCGAATGGTTCTATCGCCGCAGCGGCACGATCATGCGCTCGCCCTACATGCTCAACGCGGATTGGTTTGATCCCGACTGCATCCAGATGCTCGTGCCGAACTTGGTGACGGAGGCGGCAAGGGACTTCGGCGCGACCGATGACGGCGTGCGCCTGGCCATCGCGCGTGCCGCGGTGATCGACGGCCGAAAAGTCGGTCGCTGGGATGAAGCCGTCTCAGTCGCGGCGCAAGCGGGCGGAATTGATCCGGTGAAACTTCGTCACCGCGCCGAATCATCGGAGGTCGCTGCGCGCGTGAAAGTCAGCAGCGCCGAGTTCGACGCGCTTCAGGTGAATCAGAGGCCGACCTTCCTCCTCGAAAACAAGATCGGCGACCGCGCGGTATTCTCCGGCCTCGCCGTTGCGGCGCCGATTGCGGCGGCGATTGATGCCATGCTCATTGACGCCGCGGCC
>DATDFH010000271.1:0-28398 GCA_036522715.1 Verrucomicrobiia bacterium | reverse complement strand
GCCACTCTGACGATGGCGCTCGGGCAGCTCACGGTATCCGCAGTGGATGCCGCGCCGGGCCGTGCGGATGGTCCGTCAGCGCCCGCGATTTCAGCCGCGCAGTTCTTCGAGCTGCCCATGCAGTTCGAAGCCAATGCCGGTCAAGCCGGCGAGCCGGTCCAGTTTCTTTCAAGAGGCGCCGGTTACACGCTGCTTCTGGCACCGACGGAAGCGATCCTTTCATTGCGCAACGTGACCGGGCGCGCGCGATCGGGCAAACCCAGCGCTGAAGAAGCGGCGTCCGGTGATCGTCATCAACACTCACGCGGGAGGAAGATCACGCACGCGGAGTTGCGGATGACGTTGCTCGGGGCCAATGCCCGGCCGCGCGCCGAGGGCGTGGACGCGCTTGCCGGCACGGTGAACTATTTCGTCGGCAACAACCCGGCGAACTGGCGCACCGGCATTCCGACGTTCGCGAAGGTCAAGTATCGCGCGGTGTATCCCGGCGTTGACCTGATCTACTACTGCAACCAGCGGCAGGTGGAATATGATTTCGTCGTGGGCGCGAATGCCGACCCCGGTCGCATCGCGTTCGGTTTCACCGGAGCAGACCGGTTGGAGATTGATGACGAGGGCGGGCTGGTGGCGCACGTTGCCAGCGGCATGGTGCGCTGGCCTCGTCCCTTCGCATATCAGGAAACGGAGTCCGGGCGGAAGGAAATCCCGGCGCGTTTCGACTTGAAGGACGGACACCGGGTGGGCTTTCAAGTGTCGGAGTATGATCCGGGCAGGCCGTTGATCATCGACCCCGTGCTCGTGTATTCGACGTTCCTGGGCGCCAGCGGCGATGACTACGTCAGCGGCATCGTGGTGGATGCGAGCGGCAATGTTTTTGTGGTGGGTGACACGACTTCGCTCAGTTTTCCGACGAGCAGCGCGTATGATTCCAGTCCCAACGGCTCGAACGACGTTTTCGTCACGAAGCTGAACGCCAGCGGCAGCGGCCTGGTGTATTCGACGTATCTGGGCGGCAATGCCGATGAGTACGCCGGCGGCATCGCCGTGGACTCCAGCGGCAACGCGTATGTTACCGGCCAGACCCTCTCCGGAAACTTTCCGACGACGCCCGCGAACGCCTTCTCGACCAGCATCAACGCGGGAGTCGGCACAGCCTTTTATGACGGCGACGCATTCGTCGCCAAGCTGGGTCCGGCTGGGAACACTCTGCTCTATTCAAGTTTCCTTGGAGGAGAATTTGATGACAGCGGAGACGCGATTGCCGCGGACAACAGCGGCAACGTGTACGTGGCAGGCGGCACCTTCTCCATCGGAACCGGACCCAACAAGTTCCCGACGTTCCCCAACAACGCGTTTCAAGGAAACAACAACGGCATCGAGAACGCCTTCGTGGCCAAGTTCAACACGCTGGCGTCGGGCACGGCGTCGCTGGTTTACAGCACGTTTCTCGGCGGAAGCGGCGGCAATCCCAAGGTCGAGTATGACCACGCCAACGGCATCGCGATCGACGCCAGCGGCAATGCGTATGTCACCGGGGAGGCCGCTGCGTATCCCGACTATCCCGCGGTGCCATCCTCCGATTTTCCGCTGGTGCTTCCCGCGTTCCAGTCCAGTTTCAATCGCGGAAACACCGATCCATTGGGCGGAAATACGGATGCGTTCGTGACGAAGATAAATTCCACCGGGACGGGACTGATTTTTTCGACATTCCTCGGCGGCGGGGACAACGACGCAGGCATGGGCATCACGCTGGACGCCGGCGGCCGGATTTATGTGGTGGGTGAAACGATGTCCACGAATTTCCCGACACTCAATGGGGCACAGCCGGCGATCTCGGATCCTGACAACACCGGTTTTCCCGCGCCGGATCTGTTCATCACGGAGTTCCCGAATGCGGGCACCAGCCTGGTTTATTCGACCTACTTCGGCGGCAGCGACTATGAATCCGGTTTCGGCATTTATCGCGCCGGCATCGCTGTGGATGGATCCGGGTATGTTTACGTGACGGGTCAGACCACGTCGTTCGACTTTCCGTTTACGGTCGGAGCGGACCAGACCAACGCCTTCGGCCAGAGCGAGGCGTTCGTCGCCAAGATCAACCCGGCTGTTCCCGGCCCGGCCGGGCTGGCGTATGCCACACTCTTCGGTGGCGACGGAGATGATCGCGGCATTGGCGTCGCCGTGGATACCAACGGCAACTTCTACGTGGCTGGGACAACGTCGTCCGTCACCAACTTCCCTGTCACCCCCGGCGCGTTTCGAACGAACAACGGTGGGGGATACTACGATACTTTTGTGGCGAAGTTCAGTTCGCCGCGCGACCTCTCGGTGGTGATGACTCCGTCGATCGACCCCGTGATTGTGGGCAGCAACCTGACCTACACCATCAGGATCAACAACAACGGACGCTCAAGCTTCAACAACGTGACGAACTTCGTCCAATTCGCGACGAACTTTCAGATCGGCCCGATCACGACCACGGCCGGCAGCTACACGGTCAGCGGCGGACTCGTGACCTTCAACGTTGGCAACATGACGAACAACGCCAGCGTCGTGCAGACGATAGTCGCCACAGCTTCGTCGCCAGCCGTCACGACCAACGCGGCGACGCTTACATCCACCGAAACGCCGACGCTCGAACCCAACACGGGCAACAACCTTTCCACCGTCACCTCTACGATCCGTGGCATTGCCGATGTCACGCTCACCAAGTCGGCCGCGCCCGATCCCGTCCTGGTCGGAAGCGATCTGACCTACACGATCGGTGTCAGGAACAAGGGCCCATGGCCCGCCACCTCCGTGATGCTGACCGATCCGCTGCCCGCCGCCGTGACGCTTGTGTCAGTCACGAACACGCTGGGCAGTTGCACCACCAACGGAGGGGTGGTGGTTTGCAATTTCAGCAACATGGCCAACGGCGCCCTGGCCACCGTAACGATCGTTGTCATTCCCAGGGTCGCAGGGTTGCTCACCAATGCGGCTAGCGTGACGGCTTTCGAGTTGGACACCGCGTCGGCCAACAACTCCAGCAATCTTGTCACGACCGTCACTCCGGTGTCCGACCTGGCGTTGGGCCAGACCGCGGCGCCCGAACCAGTCTTGGCCGGAAACACTCTTAGCTACACGTTCTCGGTCACCAACTACGGCCCCTCCACAGCGAGCGGCGTCGTGCTGACTGACCCGTTGCCGCCGGGAAGCGTATTCGTCTCCGCGACGAGCACTCAGGGCGCTTGCAGTCAGACCAACGGAGTTGTCACCTGCAATCTGGGGGGCCTCGCAAGCAACTCCACGGCAACCGTCGCGATCAGTGTCAGGCCGATGCTTGCAGGCGTGATCACGAACACCGGGAGCATCACGTCCGACGCCGTTGACCTGGTCGCCGCCAACAACTCGGCCTCCGCCGTCAGCACGGTCAATCCGGTCGCTGACCTTTCCATCTCCCAGACGGCATTGCCCGGCACGACGACCGTTTCGAACAATGTGGCATTCACCATCGTGGTGACGAACCGCGGTCCCTCGGTGGCGACTGGCGTGGTGGTGACCGATTCTTTGTCGCCCGCCTTCACGTTTGTTTCCGCCCAATCGCCCCAGGGCACTTGCGCGCAGATGAACGGAATCGTGACGTGCAACCTCAACAGCCTCGGCAGCAACGCCACCGCGACCGTGACCCTGATCGTCATGGCTGCATCGAATGGAATCTTCGCGAATACGGCGAGTGTGACCGCAACCGAATCAGACCTGAGCACGAACAACAATACGGCCACAGTCACTGTGAATGTGGGCACCACTCTCGCAGTAAGACGGGCGGGCACCAACGTTGTGCTCTCGTGGCCAAGCGAGGCCACCGGCTTCACGCTTCAATTCAAGTCTGTCCTCCTGACGAACTTTGGATGGATGAACCTGACCAACGTTGTCCCTGTCGTGGTCAGCAATCGCTTCACTGTCACGAACCCGATCACCAGCACCAACGGTTTCTACCGGCTGTTCAAGTGAACACGTCGCGGTCGGCGGACAACGAGATGCAATCGACCCGACGCCCGTGGGGATTTCGCGCACGGGCAATTCAGAAGTAACTCCGCGATACCCGCCATCACTTGGGCGGGCGAATCGTAATCGTCCGCAGTTGCAGCGGCCCATTGGTGTTTGAACTGAGGGCAATCAACCGCCCATAAGCCCGGAACAGGTAATCACTTTCGCGCGCGTTCTCGTGGCAGTTGCGACACGATGGGATCGCCCCACGCGCTGTCACGTTGGAGAGGGAGGAATCGAAGTAGGTGTATTCCCAATCGCCGTGCGCGGGATCAAATCCCGGTGCCCGTTTGTGCATGGCGGCGTAGCCGAGGCGGTTAGTGCCGTCGAGCTTCTCCTTCACGATCATCGACCCGACCGGCATCGTCCGTGTGTTCGAGTTCCAACTTGCAGTCCATGCCGTCGGGTTGGCGTAGAGTTGAATGAATGGAACGTAGTGCGGGCTTCCTCCCGTGTGCGGCGGCGCTCCAGCGCAGTCAACTGCAGACCTGAGCGAGACCTTCATGGGCGCGTCGAGCAACGTTCGCCATTGCGGATATGCCCCGACGAGGCTGATCAAGGGCTGATTGGTCGATTCCCCTCCGGAGTCCGCCGCAAATACGGTGAAGTGAGCGAGGCCTACAAGCAACGACACAACCAACTTGCAACAGGAGGATGAAAAGGTCGGTGTCATCTCACGTAGTGAACTATTTCTTGGCGCGATCGGTGACCATGGATTTGACAGTGAGTGGATCGCTGGTTGGCGGCTTACATTCGGTGCCGGTGCAGAGATAGACCACCGGGCCGTCCTTGGCCGGGAGCGTCTTGGCGAACGGCTCCACCGGGCCGGCCGTGCCGAGGACGACCTTGTGCGGTTGATAGACCGAGTGCGCGGCGCGAAGAAGTTCGCGCGCCTTCGCCGAGCTCGCGTCGCCGGCGATCACGACACGCTTCGGCTCCGACATCCAGAACGCGGCGGCTTGCAGGAGATACGGCACCGCTTGCGGCAACCGGTGCATCCGCTCGGCGAACACACGCAGGCTTTTCTCGGCGGCGTCCTTGAACTCCTTCCGGTCGGTAATCGCGCCCAGCTTGAGCAGGGCGAGAATCGCCACCGAATTGCCGCTCGGCTCCGCGCCGTCGTAATCCTCCTTCACTCGCAGGATCAGGTCTTTCGAGTCCGCGGCGCTTTGCCAGAAGCCTCCGCCCGCTGAATCGAAAAATTTCTTCAGCATCGTCTCGGCGAGCGCGAGGGCGAACTCCAAGTGCTTCGGCTCCAGCGTCGCCTCGTAGAGGTCAATCACGCCACTGAGCAGAAACGCGTAGGCATCGAGCAATTGCACCGAGTCGCGCTCACCGTCGCGCCACCGGTGGTAAAGGGTCTTGCTGTTCGGGTCCCACAGCTTGGACTGGAGGAACGCGATGTTCTTCTCGGCGGCGGCGCGATAAGCCGGCTCGTTTAACACCACGCTCGCGCGCGCGACGGCGCCGAGCATCAAGCCGTTCCACGATGCGAGCACCTTATCGTCGAGATGCGGACGGATGCGTTTGCTGCGCGCCTCGAAAAGTCTGCGCTTGGCGGATTCGAGCAGCGGCTTGTCCACATCTGTCAGATTCGCCTCGACGATGCTCAGCACGTTCTGGCTGGGCAGGGGAGTTGGGTGGCTGTGATCGACGAAGTTGCCCCGGTCGGTGACGCCGAAATATTTCACGGCCACGTTGAACTCCTCGGGCGTGAGCAACGAGGCCATTTCCTGTTTCGTCCAGCAGTAGAACTTGCCCTCGTGCCCTTCGCTGTCGGCATCTTCAGCGGACAAAAAGCCGCCGCCGGGATGCGTCATGTCGCGGATCACGTAGCGAAGGATGTCGCGCGCCACGTCGGCGAAACGGGCGTTGGTGCTGACGAGAAATGCGTCGAGGTAGAGCTGCGTGAGCTGCGCGTTGTCGTAGAGCATTTTCTCGAAATGCGGCACCAGCCACTTCGCATCCACGCTGTAGCGCGCGAAGCCGCCGCCGAGCTGGTCATACATCCCGCCTGCGGCCATTTTCTCGCAGGTGGTCAGCACCATGTTAATCGCCGCCTGGTCGCCGGTTTGCGCGCCGTGCCACAGCAGGAACGACGGCTGCGATGGGCGTGGAAATTTCGGCGCGCCGCCAAACCCGCCGTGGTGCGGGTCGAACTCCTCCTTGAATTTCTCGGCTGCCTGGCGCAGCACAGCGGGCGCGATGAGCGCGTTGGTCTGCTCGCGCTCGGTGTGATCGTTTAGCCGTTGCGTGAGTTGCTGCGCCGATTCGAGCACCTCGCCGTGGCGGCTCTTCCAGACGTTGACGACTTGATCGAGAAGATTGGTGAAGCTGGTCATTCCGCTGCGCGGGTGCGGCGGGAAGTAGGTGCCGGCGAAGAACGGCTTGAGGTCTGGCGTGAGGAAACAGTTGAGCGGCCAGCCGCCCGAGCCGGTCATCATCTGTGCGGCGGTCATGTAAATCTTGTCCACGTCGGGACGCTCCTCGCGGTCCACCTTGATGCTGACGAAGTGCTCGTTGAGGATGGCGGCGACCTTCTCATCCTCAAACGATTCGCGTTCCATCACGTGGCACCAGTGACAGGTCGAATAGCCGATGCTCAGGAAAATGGGTTTGTTCTCCGCGCGCGCCTTGGCGAAGGCGACCTCGCCCCACGCAAACCAGTCCACCGGATTGTGCATGTGCTGGCGGAGGTAGGGCGACTTCTCCTGGGCGAGGTGGTTGGTATGCTTGTGAGTGCTGGTGGGAGTGGTCACAGGTGTTTCAAATTTGGGTTGGCAGCCGGACAGCACGAGCAGTCCGGCGAGTCCGGCGGCCGTTGCCGTTCGGAGGTGGTGGTGGAGACGCACGCGCAAAACATACGACGTGTTGCGACCGGGGTGAAAGCCGGAAAAGGGCGGCGGAGAGTGGCAGACGCCACGTTCACTTGCTTTCAACCTTTCTCCTCTGCGCTCGCCTGCGCTACGGTCCTCGCGTGCTGAACGAGAAAAACTGGCCGCCCGAGGCTGTGGTGCGCCTGCTGATCTGGATCTTTGCCAGCGTCTGCGCGGGAATGCTCGCCGTCTCGCTCGCGTTTCCGAATGCCAAGGACGCTGCGGCCGACCGTCGCATCTGGAGCATGATCCTCGGCACGCTGGCGTTTCACGGATCGGGCATTGTGTGCGTGGGATGCTTCACCCGGTCGGTGGGGATGACTTGGCACGAGGCGTTCGGCATCGGGGTGAAAGGACTGCCACGCGCCATCGGGTTGGGCTTGCTCGCGTGCGGCGCCATCCTTCCGATTGCGCTGGGCTTGGGCCAGCTCTCGGCGTGGGCGATGCAATCAGTCCAGGTTGAGCCGGTGCCGCAGCCTTCCGTGCGCGCGATCCAAGCCGTCACTTCGCTGCCGCTGAAGATTTACTTCGGCGTCGTCGCCATCGTCGTCGCGCCGCTGGCGGAGGAACTGATCTTCCGCGGCGTGCTCTATCCGACGATCAAACAGCGCGGCTATCCGCGGCTGGCGCTGTGGGGCGTGTCGCTGTTCTTCGCGGCGACGCACGCGAACGTGATGACGTTCATCCCGCTGACGATTCTCGCGGTGGCGCTCACCAAGCTCTACGAGCACACCGGCAATCTCCTCGCGCCGATCACCACGCACAGCTTGTTCAACCTCGCCAATTTCCTCTGGCTGCTGCTCAACTTTGAGCCGGCGTTCTGACGCATGAAGGAGTTCGAGCTGATCAATCTCCTCACGCCCGGCCTGCCGCGCAACGCCTCGGTGGTCGTCGGTGCGGGCGATGATTGCGCGGTGCTCGACGCCGGACTTCCGGACCACTGGCAACTTTTCAAGACCGATGCCGTGGTCGAAGGCGTCCACTTCACGCCCGAAACGCCGCCGGAGAAGATCGGCCACAAGGCGCTGGGCCGCTGCCTGAGCGACATCGCCGCAATGGCGGGCACGCCAACGAGCGCGGTGGTCACGATTGGATTGCCGAAAGATTTCGACCCGCAGCGCGTCCGCAAAATTTACGACGGCGTAAACGCGCTCGCGAAACGCCACGGCGTCGCCATCGTCGGCGGTGAAACGACCACCTGCCCGGAGCGGATGTTTCTGTCGGTGGCCTTGCTCGGCACGGTGCCGAAGGACAAATGCCCGCTGCGCTCGGGCGCGCGCGTGGGCGATGCGATCTTCGTAACGGGCGAACTCGGCGGCTCACTCGCGGGAAAACATCTGGAGTTCGAGCCGCGGCTGGAGGAAGCGCGCTGGCTTGCCGGGCATTTCAAGATCCACGCGCTCATGGACATCAGCGACGGCCTTGCGGGCGATCTGCGGCACATCCTCGACGCGAGCAGTGTTGGCGCGCAGTTGCTGGGCAGTGCCATCCCGATCAGCCGCGTGGCCAAGCTCAAGGCACGCGCCGAGTCGTCGGCCAAGCCGCCCTTGCTCGCGGCGCTGACTGACGGCGAGGATTTCGAGTTGTTGTTCACCGTGGCGGCCAGGAGCGCCGTGGCGCTGCTCGACGCGTGGAAGAAGAAGTTTCCCGCCGTGAAGTTGAGTTGCGTCGGCAAGATCACCGCCGAGCGCGGGCTGCGATTGCGCGACAAGAATGGCGAACGGGAGTTGATGCTGCATGGCTACGTTCATTTCGCATAGCGCCGAGGAGACGCAGGCGCTGGGCGAGGCGTGGGGCCGCGAGGCGCAACGCGGCTGGGTGATCGGCCTCACGGGCGACCTCGGCGCGGGCAAGACCCAACTGGTCAAGGGCCTCGCGCGCGGCCTTGGCATCGCGGCGCGCGTGCACTCGCCGACGTTCACGTTGCTCAACCAATACGACGGCTGCCGGCTGCCGCTTTTCCACATCGACCTCTACCGATTGGAGACGCAGCAGCAAATCCTCGGCGCCGGGTTGGAGCCGTATCTGGAAAACCCCGACGGCGTGACAGTGGCCGAATGGGCGGAGCGATGGTTTGGGGAAATGCAGAAAGGGGAGCGTGGAATGCGGAATGGAAAGCTGCGGCTTGCGCGGATCGAGACGCTCAACGACACCGACCGGCGGATCACCTATGACGATCTTGGCGCTTGAGTTCTCCACCGAGCAGCGGACCGTGGCGATCCTCCAACGTGTTGCCGGCGTTTCGCCGGCAGTTCCAGCATCCATCGCCCGCAGCGACTCGCGGGACATCGGCGGACTGACACTCGTCGAGGATGCGCTTCGCAACGCGGGCGTCGAACGCGAAACCGTCGGGTGCATTGCGGTCGGACTCGGCCCCGGTTCCTACACGGGCATTCGTTCCGGCATCGCGCTGGCGCAAGGCTGGCAGTTGGTACGCGACGTGAAGCTGGTGGGCGTCAGCAGCGTGGACTGTCTCGCGGAGATGACGCGGCAACAAGATCTGCTCGGCCGGGTAAACTACGTCATCGACGCGCAACGCGATGAGTTCTACCTCGCGGCTTACGAGATCGATGCGAACCGCGCCGAAGTCGTCGAGCCGCTGCGCCTCGCTACGCACGCTGAAGTTCATGCGCGCGAGCGGGCAGGGGAGTTGATCGTTGGACCCGAAGTGACGCGTTGGTTTTCCAGCGGGAAGACGCTGATACCGGACGCTGGCGTGCTCGCCGCGCTGGCCGCGCATCACTCGAACTTCGTGCCAGGTGAAAAGATGGAGCCGATCTACCTGCGCGAGGTGAAGTTTGTGAAGGCCCCGCCGCCGCGCAGAATCGAATAGCGAAGAAGCAACTACGACGACAAAGACGAGAAAGTGCGAAGAATCCGTGTCCATCCGTGTCCATCCGTGGTTAACATTTTCCCGCAATGCAGACCTACCGTTGCTGGGCTGAAGTCGATCTGGATGCGCTGCGCGAGAACCTCGCGTGGTTGCGCCATCGCGTCGGTCCGCAGGTGAAGATCATGACGGTGGTGAAGGCGGACGCCTACGGCCACGGACTCAAACAAATCGCCGCGCTGTTGATGCAAAGCGGCACGGATGTTTTTGGCGTGGCGAACCTCGCGGAGGCGCACGCGATCCGCAGCGTCGGCCGCGGCTGGCCGATTCTGATGCTCGGTGCGTGCCTGCCGGACGAGGTCGCGCCGGCGGTGCGCGACGGCGTCATGCCCACGATCTCGTCGCTCGACGAAGCAAGGCGATTCTCCGCGGAGGCTCTCAGCCACCACAAGACCGTGGACGTTCATCTCAAGGTGGACACCGGTATGGGGCGGTTGGGCGCGCGACCCGAAGACGCCGTGACACTGGCAAAGCGTGTCACGCAACTGCCCGGGCTGCGCTTGCAGGGGGTGTTCACGCATTTCTCCAGTGCCGAAGATGACGCGGCTTTCACACGCGGGCAGGAGGCGTGCTTTCGCCGCGTGCTCTTGGAACTGGCGCGGGCAGGCATCGCGCCGCTGCTCATCCATGCGAGCAACAGCGCGGCGTTGCTGCATCAGCCGAAAAGTTTTCACGCGCTCGTGCGTCCGGGGCTGCTGGTCTATGGCGTCGTGCCGATAGGGGGGAGACGGGCGGCGGCGAGTCTGCGCAAACAGTTGCGGCCTGCGCTTTCGTGGAAGGCGCGAGTGGGCTTCGTTAAGAACGTGCCGGCGGGAGCGGCGTTGAGTTATGGGCACACCTTCGTCGCGCCGCAGGCCATGCGCGTCGCAACTGTCACCGTGGGCTATGGCGATGGTTATCCGCGCGCCGGGAGCAATCGGGCCGAGGTGCTGGTGCGCGGCCGGCGCTGTCGCGTGCTGGGCCGCGTGACAATGGATCAATTGCTCGTGGATGTGTCGCGCGTCCGCCGCGCCAAGGTGGGCGACGAGGTGGTGCTCATCGGTCGCCAGGGGCGGAGCGAAATTACCGCGCACGATCTCGCGAACTGGTTCGGCACGATTCCGTGGGAGGTGCTGACAGCGATCACCTACCGTGTGCCGCGCATCTATCGCGGCGGTCACGCGGCCTAGCGATTGTTCGCAGGAGTCTTAACGCGGAATTGAGGCAGCCGCACCTTCACCCACCATGCGAGTCCCACGAGGATGAGCAGCACGATGACGATGTCCGCCTGGTGGGAATATTTTTGCACCGTGGTCCAGTGCTCGCGCAGCTTCATGCCGCACACGAGCAGAAAAGTGTTCCACGCCGTGGCGCCAACAAACGTGACGATGAGGAACGGCACCATGGGTGTCTTCCCGATTCCGGCGGGGATCGAGATGAAATGCCGCACGACGGGGATGAACCGCGCGATGAAGATGGTCACGATGCCTGCGCGCCGGTGGAAGAATTTCTCGGTGCGGTCGAGGTCGCGCTGATTGATCAGGAGGAACCGGCCGACTTTGAGGACCAGCGGCTTGCCGCCCAAGTAACCCATCCAATACGAGAGCAGCGAGCCAACCATGGAGCCAGTGCTGGTTGCTGCGATCGCGAGCCAGATGTTCCATTTGCCATCGACGACCTGGAAGCCGACGAATGGCATGACTGCCTCGCTGGGAACCGGCGCGATCATGCTTTCCAGCGCCATCAGGAAGCCCGCGCCGGCGTAGCCCGTGCTGTCGAGAATCTGGACCGCAATTTTCGTGATCGTTTCGGTGATCATGCTTCGTTCGCCTCGCGTGCTAGGGGCGCGAACCGCGGGAAAGTGGCCGGGCCGGCAGTGCCCGCGCAACGAAATTCGCCGTGGGGCATGGCTGCGGAAATGAATTTGAACTCAACCTGTGAATGCGGCACTGTCTTTCGCCAATGAAACCACGGACCATGCGGGCCGCCGTGCTTCACGGCAAAGAGGACGTGCGTGTCGAAGACGTCGCGGTCGCGCCATTGCAGAAGGGCGAGATCCAGGTCGCCATCCGCACTGCGCTTACTTGCGGCACTGATCTCAAGGTGTTCAAACGCGGCTACCACGCGAAGATGATTGTGCCCCCGGCGGTGTTCGGTCACGAACTGGCCGGTGTGATTTCCGAAGTCACGTCGGAGGCCGCCGTGCTCGGCTGGCGCGAAGGCGACCGCGTGGTCGTGGCGAACTCCGCGCCTTGCGGCACCTGTTTTTTCTGTCGCAATGGGCAGGAGAATCTTTGCGACGATCTGCTGTTCCTCAACGGCGCCTATGCCCGGTCCATCGTTTTGCCGGCGCGGCTGGTGCAAAAGAATCTGCTGCGCCTCAAGCCTGCGACAAAGTTTCGCGACGCGGCGCTGACCGAGCCGCTGGCCTGTGTCGTTCAGGGCGTTGAGGACTCGGCACTGCGGGCGGGGCAGACGGTTCTTGTTATCGGCGCGGGGCCGATCGGGCTGATGTTC
Organism: Verrucomicrobiia bacterium; assembly: GCA_036522715.1. Lineage (GTDB taxonomy): Bacteria > Verrucomicrobiota > Verrucomicrobiia > Limisphaerales > JACQFS01 > DATDFH01. The sequence continues at coordinate 16,107 of DATDFH010000271.1, read as the reverse complement.
GTCGCACTGGCTGGACATCTCGGCTGCGCTGTCACCGTGGCGGGCCGCGGCGAAGCGCGGCTCGCGGCGGCGGGGCTGCTTGGCGCGGAGCAGGTGATCGACATCGGAAGGCACGGCGGCCTGGTCTCCACCATCCGCAGCGCCCGCGACGGGGAGTTCGACGTGGTCATCGAGGCGGTTGGCAAACCGGAGGTTTGGGAAGCGGCAGTCCAGCTTGTCCGCAAGGGCGGGCTGGTGAATCTGTTCGGCGGCTGTCCGGCAGGCACCACGATGGCACTCGACACCGGGCGGATGCACTATTCGGGGCTGACATTGAAGGCGAGCTTCCATCACACGCCGCGGACGATCCGCCGGGCGCTGGAGTTGATCGAGACAGGCGTGATCCGGGCGGGAAACTTCGTTGATGGCGAGTGTCCACTGAGCGGATTGCCGGAGCTTTTCAAATCCATGAGCGCGGGCAATCGCTTTGTGAAGACTCTGGTGCAGGTGGACAGCTAGCACATTTGCGAACAGCGGTCGGCGAACTCTGTCCCTCGTGCGTCACGTGAGCTTGCGAGGCATGAAGGTTGCGGCCTCGCAAATGTGGAATCTGAATCATTACCAGTCTCCGGTGATCGGTTGAAGGCCTTGCAGCAAGCCATTCCCTTTCGGCGCCCGCCCCCCGAACGACCGACCGAACCTCCCATCTCACTGGATTCCGAGCCGGACGTGTCACCGGGTGAGGACGGCCAGACAAAGGTCAACGACCCGGAACCGTACCGGAAAAAATTTCGCAAGAAGTATGGCGGCGACGTGGTTTCCGGGACCCAGACAGGCTATGACACGGACATCCTGACCCAGCCGCCCGATGACCCCCGTTCGGTGGATGGCGTCTCGCCGCTGTAACGGGCGGGTGGGGTGCGGCGGCTTACTTCGCCGGCACCGCGTTGATCGTGTGAAACAGCTCGGTGATCTTGAGCGGTTTCCCGCCGGCGTCGTTGAGGTTGAACTTCACGTGTTGCTCCATCACGGGTACCACCGGCTCGGCGAATTCCAGAAACACCGTCTTGTTGTCGGCCGAGAGTTTCACCGACTTGATTTCCACCGGGTCGCCGCTCGATGAGGTGATGCTCTTGTCGATCGCCTTGTTCGGGTCCTTCACCGAGTAAAGCTTCGAGCCGTAATCCTTCGCCCATTTGTAATTCCATTGGTCAACCGCGTAGCTGCCGGGATCCTTCGCGGTCTCCGCTTCGAGTGCGCTGGTGAAGGTGATCTCGATGCCGTTGCGTCTAACGTTGAGCTGTGTGGGCATCACAACGGGTTTGCCGGTGTAGCGGATGCGATGGAACGCACCTTCCTTCGCGGCGTTGCTCTGCCATACGCGCAGGCCAACGGAGTAAAGCTGGCCATCGAACGGACTGAAGCGCGCGCGCATGATGCCCGAGTCGAACTTCAGCGGAAACCGCGCGTAGCCGCCCTGGACCTTCCCGTTGACCTCCTGCTTCCACGTCTCGAACAGCGAGCATGTGCCGTAGGCAAGGTGGAGCATGTCGCCCTTGAACGGTCCCCACTTGTCGCTCGTCACCCAGACCTGGCCGCCCGAGGAATTGTCCTGGTTGTAGGCGATCCAGAACAACGGATTACCGTAGTCGGTCGGATCCTGCTCACGGTGCGCGGTAAAAACGTGGCCGAGGAACGCGCCCGGTTTCGCCAAGTCCACGCGGCAGACGGGCACCCAATTGCCTTCGTTGTCGGCGGTCGAAATTTCGTTGTGCGGCCCCATGCCCATGCCGTTTGGCGCGCGCAAGCCGGTGGCGACGACTTCGAGCTTCGAGCCGTCGGCGGAAATTTTGAGCAGGCAACCGTGGTGCGGGTGCGTCGCCTGGCTGAGGTTGCCGCCCTTGGTGAAATAGAAATTGCCCTGCGTGTCCGTTTCGAGGTTCAGGCAAAACTCGTGGTAATACTCCGAGATCGCCACGTCGTTGTTGAAGTTCTCGTAGAAGTCCGCCTCGCCGTCGTTGTTCAAATCATGCAGGCGCGTGAGCTGGTCGCGGCCGAGGATGAACACCTTGTCCTTCACGATCTTCAGGCCGAGCGGTTGATACAGCCCGGAGGCGAAACGTTTCCACGTCACCTTGTCGAGCTTGGCGTCGATGCCGGAGATGATCCACACGTCGCCGCTCAGCGAGCAAAGCGCCACGCGGCCATCGCTGAAGAAATCAAAACCGCCGGGGCGAATCCACGACTTCCACGGATTGCTCGCGCGGTCGGGAACTGGGATCGTGTCCACGACGTAAGGCTCGGTGCTCAACGGCACGCTGCCTTTGACGGTGATCGTCTCTTTCCAGATCGGCGCGCCACCTTTGGTGAGCTTGTCGAGGTCGGGTAGCTTCGCCGATGCCTTGAGCGCGGCGTTGAACTTGCCGAGATCGTGATCGGCCAGTTTGGCGATCGCTACGCGGAATGTCTGCGCTCGTGAAGATGCGGGAATCGTCAGCAGCACGCGGCCCTTCTCGGCGATGCTGAGCTTCGCCTCCTTCGCCGCGCCCGCGAGGCCCACAGCGATGGCGCCTTTGCCGATGGCGAGCGTGGCGATCCCGTGTTCGACCGCGCCCGCTGCTTCATCGTCCTCGCAAACCAAGGCGACGAGTGGTTCGATCGAGGGCCCGATGCGCATCGTGCGCGTGAAGAGCGCGACGCCGTCGCGCGTTTCAAGGCCGGGCAGGTCCAGCACATCCGCGTCGCCGACGCTGTAGGAGAAAACAACGTTCTCCCCGTTCCGATACAGACCCTTCCACTTCGCCCACTCGCGCGGCAGCGGGCCGTCGGAGACGCCTTTGTGATGCGGCACGTTGCGCTTCTTGTCGAAGCCCGCTTCTGACAGGTATCGCGGCCGGGGCGCGTCGAATGTACCATGTTTCGCCCAGCCCGGGCCGACGTCGGTGGAGAACGCGATCTCACCGGCCGGCGTCGAGTTGCAGCCGAGCGTGCGCTCGCCGCCGATGTTGATGAAGCCGCCGCTCCAACCGTCGCTATAGCGCAAGGTCAGCGTGTCGAACACGATGCCGCCCCGGCCGCCCTGCAATTTGACCGCGACGCCCTTCAGCGAAATCTCGTGTCCGTTGAACACGCCGGAGTAGAACGGGCCGTGGTCCATGTTTTGGAGCAGCGTGTCGTCATACTCCGGACGGGGACGGCCGAAGTTGTCCACCGCGGGCTTGGTGGTCTTCGGCTTTTTGGCGGCGGCGCCGGAGGCGGTGAGCGCGGCGGCGAGAGCGAGAGCCGGAACCAGCGCGAGCGGACGGAACCAACAATTCAATTTCATCGGTGATTTATCGTGGCGCGTCGGGACACTCGTGGCCGTCGTGGCACACTTGGGGAAACCCGGAACGCGCGATTTGATCGCGGTTTTTGACGGGCAAGGCAACCCCAAATTCACCGCCGCGAGACGAACTCGCTTCCTCCGAGATGAAACCGCAATGGCAGGTGCGCGGCGTGCGTGATGCCGATGCGCGTGCCGACCTTCACCGGCCCGTGCACTCGGAGGAACCTGGCCGCCGCGGGATTTCGCGCGATGAACAACGGCGAGGCCGCGTCGCACAAATCCGCGCCGTCGAGCCGGCGCGTGATGTCCAGCGCGGCGCAAAGTTTGGCGGGGCCATTCGTGAGTTCGTGCCGCGATTTCACTGGGCGCCGCTCGCCCATCCACTCTTCGCCGAATTCGGACGCGATGGCGCGAATCAGCACCGCCTCGCCCACGCCTTTTGTGTGGCAGACTGCGTTCACGCAGAAGTGCATCCCGTAGATCATATAAACATAGCTGTGCCCCGGCGGGCCGAACATGACCTGGTTACGCTTCGTCGGACCGGGGTAGGCGTGGCAGGCGGGATCATCGTGCAGGTAAGCCTCTACTTCGACAATCGGCCCGCCTGCCGGACCCTCCGGCGTGTTGCGGACCAGCCAGTGGCCCAGCAGCCGCGGAGCGACAACATCGGCGGGCGGCTGGTAAAATCTTCGCGGGAGCGGGACGAACTTCGGCATCGGCGCGAGATCAAAGCACGCGCGGCCCGTCATTGTCGAGGGGACGCGGACGCACTATTTTGGCGGCGCTGTGTCCGTGCAACGCCTCATCACTGTCCCGGTTCGCGAACTAGTCGAGTTCGTCTGCCGCACGGGCGATCTCGCCGGGCGCGGTGATTTCATCAGCTCCACGCGCGCGCTCGAAGGCACGCGCGGACATCAACGCATCCAAAAGGCGCGGCCGGAGGGATACGAGAAGGAAGTCTCGCTCGTGCATGTCGTCGAGGGCGACGGCTTCCGCCTGGAAATCAAGGGACGCATCGACGGTGTGATGCGCGGCACGGAGCCGGTGTGGCTGGAGGAAATCAAGACCATCGCGGGCGCGTGGGACGGCACTCCTGATCTGTTGCACTGGGCGCAGGGAAAGATCTACGCGGCGATTTTCGCCGGGCGGGAGCAACTGCCGCGCGTCGAGGTGCGCCTCACCTACCTGGAACTCGATTCGGATCACGTGACGACTTTTCGCGAGACGTTTTCCGCAGCGGACCTCCGCGAGTTCTTCGATCGTATCAGCGGCGAATATGCGCGGTGGATCGGCGAATGGCTGCGCTGGTGCGATGCGCGCGACGAGTCGGGCCGCGGACTGAAGTTTCCATTCGCGCAATACCGCCCCGGTCAGCGGCAACTGGCTGTGGCCGCGTACAAGACGCTCGCGCGCGGCGGCCGGCTCTTTGCCGAAGCGCCAACGGGTATCGGCAAGACAATTTCGGTCCTTTTCCCGGCGGTGAAGGCGTTGGGCGAGGGGAAGTTCGAGAAAATTTTTTACCTCACCGCGAAGACTAGCGGCCGCGCAGCAGCAGAGAAAGCCATCGCGGACCTGCGCTTGGCCGGCTTGCATCTGCGCGCGCTCACGCTGACGGCGAAGGACAAGATTTGTTTCGGCGAGAAGAAGCCGTGTGACGCCACGCAATGTCCCTTTGCGCGTGGCTACTACGACCGCGTCAAGGCCGCTGTGCGCGAGGCATTGGAGCACGAATCACTCACGCGCGAGGCGATCGAGGCGGTCGCGCGCAGGCACGAGGTGTGTCCGTTCGAGTTGTCGCTCGATTGCGCGCTGTGGGCTGACGTCATCGTGTGCGACTTCAACCACGTCTTCGATCCGTCGGCCAAGCTCCGGCGGTTTTTCGAGGAGGGGCCGGGCGAGTACGCCTTCCTCGTCGACGAGGCGCACAACCTCGTGGATCGCGGGCGCGAAATGTTTTCCGCCGGATTGCACAGCGGGCAACTGGCCTCTGTGCGGAAATCGTTGGAGCACGAAGTCCCGTCGTGCGCGGGGACGCTGAAGAAGGCGGAAACTGCGTTGTGGAAGTTCGCCGAAGCTGCGGGCGAATCATCACGGGAGCTTCCGGTGAAATTCATTTCGAGTCTGGAAAATTTTCTGGTCGAGGCCGAGCGCTGGCTTGCTCGCAACCAGCCTGCGCCCTTTCGAGACGCGCTGCTGGAACTTTACTTTGAGACACACCGATTTCTCCGCACGGCCGAAGGTTTCGATGAAAACTACGTCGTGATATGCGAGTCATCGCAGTCCGACGGCAGCAGGGTGCGGCTCTTCTGCCTTGATCCATCGCGGCTGCTGGCGCAGGGATTGGAGCAGGGCAGGGCGGCGGTGCTCTTCTCCGGCACACTCTCTCCCTTGGATTACTTCTGTCGCGTGCTCGGCGGCGCGCCGGGCGACGCGGTGTTGCAGGTGCCCACTCCGTTTCCGCACGAGAATCTTTGCGTTCTCGTGGAGGATGACATTCGCACCGACTTCAAGTCGCGCGAGGCGAGCGTGGAAGCGGTGGCTGATTCGGTCGCCGCCTTCGTTGGTGCACGCGCGGGTAACTACCTCGTGTTCTTCCCCTCGTATCGCTATCTCGACGCGGTGCTGCCGCGCGTGCAGGCCCGGCTTGGCGACGCGCAGATTCTGTTCCAACGCGGCAACATGAGCGATGCGGAGCGCACGGAATTCCTCGCCGCGTTCCACACCGAACATACGCAATCCCTCGTCGGTTTCGCGGTGATGGGCGGAGTCTTTGGCGAAGGCATTGACCTCGTCGGCGAGCGGCTCATCGGCGCGGTCGTGGTCGGGGTCGGCCTGCCGCAACTTTGTCTCGAACGCGATTTGATCCGGCAGCTTTTCGACAGTCGCTCGGAAGATGGCTTTGCCTTTGCCTATCGCTTTCCAGGGATCAACCGCGTCGCGCAGGCGGCCGGACGAGTCATTCGTTCGGAAACGGACCGTGGCGCGGTGCTGCTGATCGACGCGCGGTTTCGCGAGCCGAATTACGCTGCGTTGCTGCCAGCGCACTGGCAGGTGAAGCGCGTCAGGGGTGCGGAGGAAATCCGTCGCACGGCCGGAGACTTTTGGAAATGCGCGGCCGCTCAGCGCGCGGCGTAGTAAGCGTCCACCTTCGCCGCCACGTCGCGGTAGCCAATGTCGATCTCGTAGATGAGCTTGAACTGCTCGATCGCCTCCTCCGTCTTGCCCATCTTTTCGAGGACGCAGCCGAGATTGTAGAGCAGGTCCTTCTTCTCCTCGTCGAAGGTGGGCTTTTCTTTGATCGCCTCCTGAAACTTGCGTGCGGCGAGGTCATTCATGCCGCGCGCCGCGAAACATTGCGCCAGACAGCCCATCGCCTGCAAGCGCCGGTGCGGGTTGTTCTGCGCCTTCTGAAACTCCTGGATCGCCTCGCTGACCCGGCCGGTTTCGAGGTAGAGCCGCCCCAGTTCGAAGCGGATTTCGAGATCCGTCGGATATTTTTCCGCGCGCCGGATGGTGTCGGCGAGCAGGAAGGCGGCGCGCTCGGCCTGCAATTGTTCAAGCTGTGCGGTGTGGTCGGGATTGTTGGGATCGAGTTGCGCGGCCAAGTGATCGAAGCGGCGCAGCGTGGTTTCATTGACCGCCTTCTCGATCGAGGCGTCGGTGGCGCCTTCGGTGGCGATGATGCGGTTGTAGTAATCGAGCGCCTTGTCGTAGTCCTGCTTCTGCGCGTAAAGCTCGGCCGACTGCCGGAGCAACTTGGCATTGTCCGGCTGCCGCGCGAGTCGCGCCTCGTTCTCGCGGATCAGGCGATCGGCCACGTCCCCGGACTTCACTTCGCGCTTTTCCTGTTCGAGTGACTCGGACTCCTGTTTGTTCTTCAAGAGGTCGCGATAAGTTCCTTCCTCCTCCACGACTTTTTCGTAGCCGCCTTCATGAAGCGTGCGGCGCGCGGTGAGGTTCTTCAACTGCTGCCCCAGTTCGGAGTCGTTGGGCCGTGAGCGTAACAGGTCGCTCAGCACCGCCTCGGCGTCGCTCCTCTGCCCGGCGGCGGCGAGCGCGTCGCCAAGCAACATCGTCAGCTCGCGATCCTTGGGGGAGTTCTTCAGGAGAATCTTGAGCGAGAGCGCCGCGGTCTTCGGCAGCTCTGCCGCGATCGCGGCCTCGGCCAGGACCTTGTGCGCGCCCGAGTTGCCCGGGTCGGAGTTGAGGATCTGCTCACAGGCGGCGATCGCTTCGAGCGGATTGTTGCGCAGCGTCATCTGCGCCTTGGCGACCATGGGCGAACTGCTCACGCCGCCCATCATCTTCTTGAAAAATCCGCCGCCGGCGCCGGCCTTCTTGAACTGCGCCGCGCGCAGCGCCTCGCGGCAATCGTAGAAGCCCGGCTCGGCCTTGAGGACCTGCGTGAAGAAGGCGAGCGCGTAATCGAAATTGTTCCGCTGCAAGGCGGCCATCCCCTTCTCATACTGCTCGCGCAAATCGCGGGGGATCTGTTGCGTCGTCTTTTCGAGCATGGCGGGAGCTTAAACACAGGGCGCGGCATTTTTCCAACGTAAAACTCCACGCGCACCGAAATTCGGCTTGCGCCAGCGGCGGAACCTGTTTCAATTCTGAAACCGTTGCGCACGTGGTGGAATTGGCAGACACGCTACTTTGAGGTGGTAGTGCCGAAAGGTGTGCAGGTTCAAGTCCTGCCGTGCGCACCATTTTTTGTGGCGGTCCGAATTCGCGATCCAATGAAATCTGTCTTGCTCTGTCTGGCGGGCCTTCTGGCCGTTTCGGCCGCCGGTTGCCGCTCGCGCTATGACCTCACCTTGAGCAATTCCGTCAGTGTCACTGCCTACAGCCGGCCGAAATTGGTGAACGGCTACTACGTCTTTAAGGACTCCAAGGGACAGGAAGCGCGCGTCTTCGCCGGGCGGGTGCGGTCCATCGAGGTGCGCTGAGGCTTCAGCGCCGGCGCGCTTTCAGGAATTGCTCGACGTACTTGCCGAGGAGGTCGGTTTCAAGATTCACGGCGTCACCCACTTTGCGTTCGCGCAAGACCGTCACCGCGTAGGTGTGCGGAATGATCCAGACGCGGAACCCGCGCTGCGTCACGCCGCCCACGGTCAGGCTGATGCCATCGACGGCGATCGAGCCTTTGAAGACGATGTAGCGCAACACCTCAGCCGGCGCGGCGATCTCCAGCACCCGGTCTTTGCCTGACTTTTCCCAGCGCGTGATCCGGCCCACGCCGTCAATGTGACCGGTGACGAAGTGCCCACCGAGCCGCGAGTTCGCGCGCAACGAACGCTCCAGGTTTACCGTGGAGCCGACGCGGGCGAACTGGAGGTTTGTGCGCTCCCACGTCTCGCGTAACAGATCGACACGCAACAGTTTGTCGCGACCGGTGCGGAGAATCTTCACGACGGTGAGGCAGCAGCCGTTGACCGCGAGGCTGTCGCCGAGCTTCAAGCCCGCACCGCATTTGCGGACGCGCAACGTCAGCGCGATCGACTTCTTCGTCGGCTTGATGGCCGTGATCGTGTCGGTTTCTTCGATGATGCCGGTGAACATGCGCGGAGAGTTTCGGGTTTCAGATTCCGGGTTTCAAGTTGCGAGGCGCGCAGTCAGTAGCAGGTCGGGGCCGATTCGACGCCACGCGACATCTTCAAGCTCCAATGCGTCGGCCCAGTTTCGCGCGCCGTCGCCCGCGACGCCGCGGCGGGCGTCGAGGTCGCCGAGAATTTTCGGCGCATAGAAAAAGGCGACACGGTACGCAAGGCGCTCATTGAGGAACGCCGCGTTGACCTCGCCGCCGCCTTCGACAAGCAGGCTCGTCACGCTTTGCCTTCCGAGGTGCCGGAGCAACCAACGCAAATCCACCCGGCCGGCGCGGTCCGGCGCGATGAGGACGGGAACGTGTTTCGCAAGCGCAGTGATGCGATGTTTCGGTGCCTGGCGAGTTACCACGATGGTCGTCAGCGCGGCCGCGAATTCGTCCGAGATAACTTTTGCCCTCAGCGGCGTGCGGGCACGCGAGTCGAGCACGACGCGGCGCAGCGTCTTTCTGCTGCTTGTTTTCTGCTTTCCGCCTTTCCTGAACGTCATGCTCGGGTCGTCCGCCAGCACCGTGTTGATGCCGACGAGAATCGCATCCGCGCCCTCGCGCAATTTCATTCCCTCGTCACGGGCGAGCGGGCCCGTGATCCACTTTGAATCGCCGCTCGCGGTGGCGATCTTGCCGTCGAGCGTCATGGCGGCCTTCACGGTTACGAGCGGCGTGCGGTGGATGATCCAATGATTGAAGGATTCGTTGAGTCGCGTGGCTTCGTCCGCGAGGACACCTGTGGTCACAGTGATTCCCGCGCGGCGGAGGAGACGGAAACCGCGTCCGGCGTGCACCGGATTGGTATCGGTCGCCGCGACCACGACGCGACGGATTCCAGCGGCGATGATCGCGTCTGTACACGGCGGCGTGCGGCCGTGGGTGCAACAGGGTTCGAGCGTCACGTAAAGCGTCGTGCCCCGTGGAGAGTGGCCGCGGCGTGCAGCGTCGTGCAGCGCCTCGATCTCGGCGTGTGGCAATCCTGCGCCGTGATGCCAGCCTTCGCCGATGATGTGCCGACCCTTGATGAGCACGGCGCCGACCATGGGGTTGGGTGACGTGCGTCCGTATCCGCGTCGCGCCAGCCTCAACGCGCGGCGCATGAATCGGAGGTCGGCTGGACGCGGCGTGCTCACACCATTTCACCGCTGCAGTTCGGCGAGCCGGGCCTTGGCCTTCGCGGCAAACGCAGTGGAGCCATGGTCGCGCACGACGATCTGATACGCGGCGATGGCTTCGGTGCGTTCGTTCAATGCTTCGTGGCAGCGGCCCTTGAGGAGAAGCGCTTCGGCCTTCGCCGTTGGGTTGCTCGCTTCGTATGTTTCAGCGCGAGCCGCGTGGCCGAGTGCCTCGCGGTAGGCGCCGGCGTTGAAGGCATCGTAGGCGCGGACCAATGCGCCGTGTTGGGCGGTCGTCGCGCAACCTGTCAGCAAGCTGACCAAAAGCAGCAGAACCAATTTAATTCCGATCCAACGACACACTGTTTTGGGTCGGCATTCGGTATCCCGTGTCATATTTCAAGCGGCGGGGTGTCTTACTCCGAGAAAAGCGCCGCCGCAAATTCCTTCGCATCGAATGGCTGCAAGTCTTCCGCTTTCTCGCCAAGGCCGATGAACTTGATTGGCAGCCCGAGTTCCTTCTGGATCGCGACTACCATCCCGCCCTTGCTCGTGCCGTCGAGCTTGGTGACAACGAGGCCGGTGAGCGCGACGGCCTTGTGAAACTCGCGCGCCTGGTTGAGCGCGTTCATGCCGGTGGTGGCGTCGAGCACGAGCAGGGTTTCGTGCGGAGCACCGGCGAGCTTGCGGCCCATGACGCGGTGAACCTTCTGCAACTCCTGCATCAAGTTGTGCTTGGTGTGCAGCCGGCCAGCGGTATCGATGATCAGGTAAGCCGCGCCCTGCGCCAGCGCGGCGGTGATGGCGTCGTGCGCGACTGCGGCCGGGTCGGCGTTGTACGCGCCAGCGATGACGGGCACCTTGAGACGGTGGCCCCAGAGCTTTAGTTGTTCGATTGCCGCAGCGCGAAACGTGTCGCAGGCGGCGAGGACGCATTTGCCGCCGTGCTGGTCGAGCAGGTGGGCAATTTTGGCGGCCGTCGTGGTCTTGCCGGTGCCGTTGACGCCGACGATGGACACGACGGTCAGACCGTGCGTTTCTTTGTGCAGTGCGGGTTGGTTGGAAGAAAGACTGCGTTCGACCTCATGCTGTGCGATCGCGAAGACATCCACGCCGCCGCTCCCTTGCGATTCGTAGGCTTTCTTGACGGCCGTGACGATCTGTTCGGTCATGGTCACGCCGAGATCGGCGCCGAGCAATGCGGCCTCGAGTTCTTCGATCGATTCGCCAGTGAGCTTGGGCGAGCGGGTGACGATGCGCTTGATCTCGTGCGCGAGCTTGGCGTGCGTCTTCTGAAGACCTGCTTTGAATCGTTGAAAGAGTCCCATGCGACGTAACGAGTAATGCGTAATGCGAAAGACGGCGATCAAACGTGCGCGGTGGCGATCAACGGGCCGGCATCGAGAGCGCGTTTGGCGGCTTGCACTTTCAGTCGTTCAACGAGCTCGTATGGAATCTTCACGGTGCCGATGAGCGGATGGCCCTTGTTCATCCCGTGGCAATCCGAGCCGCCGGTGATCAGCAGTTTGAGTTCGCGCGCGAGTTGGGCGTAGCGCTCGCTCTGCGTGGGCGTGTGTTTGGTATGGAAGCACTCGATGCCGTCGAGTCCCGCCTCCACGAGCGAGGGGATGAAATCATCGCAACGGTTCAGGCCGGGATGCGCGAGCACGGCGGCGCCGCCGGCGTCGTGAATGAGGCGAATGGCTTCCGCGGCGGTGGCCTTGAATTTCGGCACCCAGGCGGGCTTGCCCTTTTTGAGGAACCGGTCGAAGGCTTCCTCGAAGCTTGCGCAAAACCCGCCCTGAACCAGCGCGCGGGCGATGTGCGGCCGGCCCGGGGAACGGCAATTGGCGATGGCGAACACGGCGTCGGCCTGGAGCGCGATGCCGATCCGGTTGAGGCGCGCGACCATCTCGCGGATGCGGTTGATGCGCACGTCCTGAAAGCGTGCCATCGCGGCGAGCATTGCGGCGTGATGTGTGTCGAGGTAGTAGCCGAGGATGTGCAGTTCGTTGCCTTCCGCTTCCGCCGTGAGTTCAGTGCCGGGGATGAACTCGATGCCTTCGTGCGCGCACGCCGCAGCCATGCGGGCACAGCCTTCAACTGTGTCGTGATCCGTCAGCGCAATGGCGGCGAGTTGGTGACGCTTCGCTTCACGCGCGAGTTCCTCCGGCGAGTAGGTGCCGTCCGAGAACGTCGTGTGAAGATGGAGATCGGCGAACATGCAGTCTAAAGAATAACGGGTAACGCGTAAGAAGAGGAATTGGCGAACGTCCGGGCGTTTGTGATTACGGATTACTCCTTACTCGTTACGTTTCACTTCACGATCCGCGCCGGGCGCATCAATTCGCCCTTCACCTTGTCGAGGATGCCGTTGACGAAGCGGCCACTCTGGTCGGTGGAGAAGCGCTTGGCGATGTCCACCGCCTCGTTGATGCTGACCACGGGCGGGATGTCGTCGCGGTGGAGCATCTCGTAGATGGCGAGGCGGAGGATGTTGCGGTCCACGGCGGCGATGCGGTGAAGGTCCCAGTGTTCGGCAACCTTTTTGATTTGGGCATCCAGATCGTCGCGATGATCGAGGACGCCGCGGATGAGCGGCTCGGCGAAGAGCCGCACGGCGGCCTCGTCGGCGCTGGGCGGGTCGAGGTGGATTTCTTCGCCCCAAGTGGCCTTGTCGAGCTTGGCTTCAGCGGCATTGAGGCGGTGCGAGGCCCAAAAGTGTTCGAGCGCCTCGTCGAGATTCGCGACGGGGTTGAGGTCGAACTGAAACAGGAACTGCACAGCGCGTTCGCGCGCCTCACGACGTTTTCCCATAGTCGATCAAAAGGATGGGGCCGGGCGGGGGAAGGGCAACGTTTATTTTCTTGCCGCCGGGAGTTCGCCTGTCGCCAGATGGGTGAGCTGATCGCGCGTGAGGCGGTAGAGGAACCAGTCCGAGAGCCGCCGCGCGCCGATGCCTTCATAAAAGCATTGCGCCTTGGTGTTCCAGTCGAGGCAGGTCCACTCCATCCGGCCGCAGCCGCGTTCGTGGGCGAGTTGGACGCACTGCTGGAACAATGCCTTGCCGATGCCGCGGCCGCGGAACTCGGGCAGCACGAACAGGTCCTCAAGGTAAAGCGTCGGGAGGGCGAGGAAGGAAGAATAGGTTTCGAGGAGGATCGCATAGCCGACCGGTTTGTCGTGGCCGGCGGAAAACGCGAGCCACGGCTCGATGCGCGGTCGCGGGCCGAATGCGTCTTCAATCAGCCGTGCCTGCGCGCCGGCATCCGGCGGGTCGAGTTTCTCGAAGTGGGCAAGAGCGATGATGAGCTGGAGCAGGCCGGCGGCGTCAGCGCGTGTAGCCCGGCGGACATTAAAGGCATTCACTGTCGCAGCGTAGGACCGTGCTTGTTGAGAGCGCGAGCAGAATTGCCCGAAGACGTGGTTGAGTTTTTTCGTCGGCCGGATACGTTTGAGCCATCCAACCAACCCAACCAAGCCGGAGCGGGCCGCGCGGGGATTTCCGTGCGGGACGCCAGGCGGAAAGACGATTATGCAAAATAAAGTCACCTCGTGGGCACACACTCATCCGGACGTCTTCGTGGATTTGATCCGGGTCTATCTGGGCATCGGCCTGATGGTCAAGGCGGTGCGGTTCATGGAGACGAAGAACACTCTCATGGCGATGATCGGCGACTCCGGCGGCGCGGTGCTGGGCCAGGCGTTCGTCGCGCATGTGATCATCCTCGCGCATCTCGCGGGCGGATTGTTCCTGGCGTTGGGCCTGTTGACGCGCGTGGCCGCGGTCATCCAGGTCCCGATCCTCGTGGGCGCGATTGTGTTCGTGGAATTGAAGAAGTTCGGCGCGGTCGAGTTGCGCGGGAACTTCGATCTCGCGGTGCTGGTGCTGTTCCTGATCGTGATGATCGCGCTCTTCGGACCGGGACGCTTCTCGGTGGATGCGTGGACGGCCAAGAAGGCCGAACAGGCGGCCAAGGCGGCCGCGTCTGCAGCGCACGCTTGACGGCGGCGGCGCGCGACGCGGTCAGTACTTCGGCACGCTGTGATCGATTTCGTCGGACCACGCGTCGATGCCGCCCTTGACGTTTTTCAGATACTTGAAGCCCTGCTCGCGAAGGAACAGCAGTGCCTTCATCGAGCGCGCGCCGACCTTGCAGTGGATATAGTATTGCTGGTTGGGATCCAACTCGGTGAAGCGCTGGCCCAACTGGCTGAGCGGAAGCTGCGGCACGCCCTGGATGTGCGCGATCTCGTATTCGTCCGGCTCGCGCACGTCGATGACCTTCACGCCGAGCTTCGGATCGTCGAGCGCGCGCTTCATGTCCTGCACGGTGACCTCGTCGGGATGCTGCGCGGGCTGGGACGGTTCGGGCGTGATGCCGCAAAACATTTCGTAGTCGATGAGTTCCTTGATGGTCGGCTGGTCGCCACAAATTGGGCACTGCGGATCGCGGCGCAGCTTCACTTCGCGGAACTTCATGTCGAGCGCGTTGAAGAGCATTAGGCGGCCAACGAGTGACGTGCCTTTGCCGAGGATGAGCTTCAAGATTTCCGTCGCCTGGATGCAGCCGACGATGCCGGGCAACACGCCGAGCACTCCACCCTCCGCGCAACTCGGCACCATCCCCGGCGGCGGAGGTTCGGGATAGAGACAGCGATAGCACGGCCCGCCGAGATGCGGCGCGAACACGCTTGCCTGGCCCTCGAAGCGGAAGATGGACCCATACACGTTCGGCTTCTTGAGCAGGACGCAGGCGTCGTTGGTGAGGTAGCGTGTCGGGAAATTGTCCGTGCCGTCCACGACGATGTTGTAGGGGTGGATGATGTCGAGCGCGTTCTCCGAGCTGATGCGGGTGTTGTAGGTGACGACCTCGCAGTTGGGATTGATGCTCTTGATCGTTTCGAGGGCGGACTGGATCTTCGGCCGGCCGACGTCCTCGGTCCCGTGGATGATCTGGCGCTGAAGGTTGGAGAAATCCACCGTGTCAAAGTCCAGCAGGCCGAGCTTGCCGACGCCAGCGGCGGCGAGATACATCGCGATGGGCGAGCCGAGGCCACCGGCGCCGATGCACAGCACGCTGGCGGCCTTGATCTTCTTCTGGCCGGCCATGCCGACCTCGGGCAGGATCAGGTGCCGCGAGTAGCGTCGAATTTCGTCGTTGTCGAGTTGCATAACTTCAGTCAAAAGGCGGGGGAAATTAGAGCAAGCCCACACGCCTGTCGAATCATGTCTAAGGTATCTCCCCTCACAACCGCCGCTCGTCTCCGCAAGTACACCCGCCTGCGACCGACGCTGGCCGTTGTGTTGGGAAGCGGATTTAATCACGTTCTCGCAGCGGTGGAAGCGGAAACTTCGATACCGTACTCGAAGCTGCCGGGTTTCCCGCCGGTCGCCGTCCACGGTCACGCGGGGCAACTCGTCTTCGCGCAGGTTGATGAGACACCAGTCGCGTTGCTGTGCGGCCGCGCGCATTTCTACGAAGGGCATCCGATGGAGGTCGTGACGTTTGCGGTGCGGGCGCTGGCGGAGTTTGGAGTGAAGTCGTTGCTGCTGACGAATGCCGCCGGAGGAATGAATCCAAAATTTCGCGCGGGCGATTTCATGCGGCTGACTGATCACCTCAATCTCATGGGCACGAATCCGCTGCGCGGCGCGCCGGTTCCGGGCCGCGAGCGGTTTGTCGATCTCAGCCAGGTTTATGATCCCGCGCTCGGCCGGATGCTCGAAACCGCCGCGCGACGCGCCGGGACACGTGTCCAACGCGGTGTCTATGTTGGGTTGTCCGGGCCTAGTTATGAGACACCGGCAGAGATCCGCGCTTTTCGCAAACTTGGAGGGGACGCGGTGGGGATGAGCACCGTGCCCGAGGTTCTCGCCGCCAACCACATGGGGGTGCGCGTGGCGGGCGTGAGCTGCATCACCCACCAGGCGGCGGGCCCTGGCGGGAAGCCCCTGACGCACGAGGAAGTGGCGGAGACGGCCCATCGGGTGAAGGATCTCTTCACTCGGCTTCTCGAAGACTTTCTTCCCACGGTGGCCCGCGCCGGAGCGAACAAGGCATGAACGAGCAGGCGAATGACAGAGGTGAGCG
>DATDFH010000270.1:0-2074 GCA_036522715.1 Verrucomicrobiia bacterium | reverse complement strand
GTCGCCTGTCAGTTCATCCTCTTCGGGCCGTCGCTGCTCGGGAAAAAAATCCTCCTGCCATTGGACATTCTCGCGACGCCGACCACCTACCTGCCGATGACGGCGGAGGTACAAAAAATCACGCCGCACAATCCCGTCCTCTCCGACATCGTCTGCCGGTTCGAGCCGGAACGCCGCTTCGCCATCGCCGAGTTGCGCGCCGGCCGTTTCCCGATGTGGGCGCCGTATCAATACTGCGGCGCGCCCGTGGTGTGGCCGCGGTTCTCGGTCTTTCAGTGGATTGGCTTCCTCACGCCGTCGCCGGTCATCGTCGCGTGGGTGCAACTGGCCGAGGCGCTCGTGGCTGGACTGGGTGCGTATGTTTTTTTCCGGCGCGCGCTCGGTGTAGGGTTTTGGGCGGCGGCGTTTCCGGCGTGGTGTTATCCGATGACGGCCTTCTTCATTTTCTGGCTCGGTTTCCCGACGTGCGCGGCGGTGTATTGGATGCCGTGGTTGTTCATGGCGGTGCATGAAACGGTCCGCCGCGCTAATGCCCGCGCCGTCGCCGGCCTGGGCGTGACGACGATGCTCGTGCTCACGAGCGGGCACATAGACGTTGCGGGACAGGTGCTGCTCGCGTCGGGTTTGTTTGGACTGTGGTGCTGGTGGGACGCGTGCCCAAAGGAATGGCTGCAACGTCGCGGGCGGCGCGCGTTGACTTTTCTCACGCTCGGGTGGGTCGCAGGATTTCTGCTCGCGGCGCCGCACGTTTTGCCGCTGCTGGATTACGCGAAGACCGGCGCGCGTATGGTCAAGCGGAGCACCGGCAAGGAAGAGCGTCCTCCCATTGGCTTGGTCGCGCTGCCGCAAATGACGATGCCGCTGATGCACGGCTCGACCGAGACGGACAGCCTGCCGCTCTTTCCGAAAAAGCAAGGCACATACGTCGAAGGCATTTCGGCGGGCTACGCAGGTGTGGTGGCGCTGCTGCTCGTGGCGCCCCTGGCGTTTTGCAGCCGGCGGCACCGCGGGGTGAATTGGTTCTGGGTCGGGCTGGCGTTCGTCGGTTTGAGTTGGGCGTTGAACGTGCCGGGCTTCGTTCAATTCTTCCGGCTGCCGGGGTTGAACATGATGTCGCACATCCGGCTCGTGTTCTGGACCGCGTTCGCCGTGCTCGCGCTCGCGGCCATCGGCCTCGACGCGTTGCGTCGCGGCGAAGTGAAATGGAATCACGCGTTCTGGCTGCCGCTGGTGTTGCTTGGCTGGGTCGCGTATTACGCGGGCACGCAGGCCGTCGCGCTGCCACGGGGTATTGAGGCGCAAAAGACCGCGCTCATCGAACTGGGAAAAACCTCCGGCTGGATTCGCGATGTCGCGGATGTTGAGCGGGTGAAAGCGTGGTTCGCGCGGACAAATTACATCGCGGCGGCGCTCGCGTTCGCCGGACTGTGCGGCTGGCTGGCGGTGCGGGCGAAAAAAATTCCGCAGCTCGTGCTGGTATTCTCACTCGGCGCAGTGATGGTGGCGGACTTGCTCGCGTTCAGTTATGGCCGCGCTTCGCAATGCGATCCGGCTCTGGATTATCCGCGGCTGCCGGCCTTCGACGCGCTGGCGAAGTTTCCACTGGGCCGCGTAATGGCCTACGGTTGTCTGCCGGCGACGATCAATGCGCCGCTGGGCTACGACGACGTGCGCGGCTACGATTCGATTGATCCCGGTCGCATCACCGAACTGGTCCTCACCACAGCGGACCCGCGCTCAACCATTTACAGTTACGCACGACTGCAGCGCATCGTGCCGCGCGCCGACCTCGCGCCTCGCCCGCTCGCTCTGGGCGTGGGACGCGCTCTCGCGACGCGCCGGGTACGCGCTCGCCCGCGGGGACACCGCCCGGGCCGGGCAGCTCCTCGAACGCGCCGACCGGAGTGGGTGGCTCGCGTCCGAGGAGGCGGCCTGGCGCGCGATGCAGGCGCCGCTCCTCCTCGCGGCGCGCGACACGCTCGGCGGCGAGGCGCTGGCGCGCGGCGTGCTCGAAACCTATGCGTCGGTCGTGCCCGCCTCGGGCCAGGCGCTGGCGTTCCTCCAGTCGCTCGCG
>DATDFH010000269.1:0-12146 GCA_036522715.1 Verrucomicrobiia bacterium | reverse complement strand
CTGCTCCCGCGCGGCGCATCGCCAGCAGTGACTCCAGCACGACGGCGCGCTCATCAATCCACCCATTCTGCGCCGCAGCTTTGATCATCGAATACTCGCCGCTCACGGAGTAGGCCGCCGTCGGGTAGCCGAAGGTGGTCTTCACGCGATGCAGCACGTCGAGGTACGCGAGGGCCGGCTTGACCATCACGATGTCGGCGCCTTCCTGGATGTCCAACGCCACTTCGCGCAGCGCCTCAGCCGCGTTGGCCGGGTCCATCTGGTAACTGCGCCGGTCGCCGAACTTGGGCGCCGACTCGGCCGCGTCGCGGAATGGGCCGTAGAATGCCGAGGAAAACTTCGCCGCGTAGGACATGATCGGCGTGTCACCGAAACCGTAGTGGTCCAGTTCCGTGCGGATGGCGCGCACGCGGCCATCCATCATGTCGCTCGGCGCCACGATGTCCGCGCCGGCTTCAGCATGGCTGTGCGCCGTTTGCGCGAGGAGTTTGAGGGACGGGTCATTCAGAATCGTCGCTGTGCGTTCGCCGTGATGCACGACTCCGCAATGGCCGTGGCTCATGTATTCGCACAGGCAGACGTCGGTGATCACAAGCAGGTCGGGCAGTTCGCGTTTCAGCGCGCGGACCGCTTGCTGCACGATGCCCTTCGCGGCGTACGCGCCGGAGGCCTTGTCGTCCTTCTTGTCAGGGATGCCAAACACAAGCACGGCGGGAACACCGGCGCGATTCGCCTCAGCCGCCACCTTCAGCATTTCATCGATTGAAAGTTGGAACACGCCGGGCATCGACGCGACCGCGCGGCGTAGTTTCTTTCCAGGGCGCACGAAGAGCGGCAGCACGAGCTGGCGCGCGCTCAATTCCGTCTCGGCCACGAGTCGCCGCAGGGCCGCCGACTGCCGGAGCCGGCGCGGACGAAACGCGGGGAACTGGCCCGTGACTGGAGAACTCATGCGCGCACTCTAGGAGGTCGTCCCCTCCCCTTCAAACCGCAAATTGGCGGGCCGCTTTCCACTTCCGCAAGCGCGGCGCGGCGATTACGCTGCGGCCATGTGGAAGTTCCGGTTGCTGTTGCTCATCGTCCTCGTAGCGCTCGCCGTCGGCGTGGGCATGATGGTGGGGGCGCGGTTCGCGGGTTTCTTCGGCGCGACGGGCCAGACGCGCACGCTCGATTCAGCGGCGATTCTCCAGCAGGTGCAGAGTCTCTCGCAACTCGTCACGGTCAAGTATGTCCTCCAGAAAGCCGTCGGCCGCGAGGAACCGGCGGAGAGCGTGCTCGGCAAAATGTTCACCGGCGAAAGCCGCGTGGTGATCCTTGCGCACGGCGTGGTGAAGGCGGGCGTGGATCTTCAGCGTCTGCAACCGGGCGATCTCCAGGTCGAAGGAACGAAGATCACCATCCGCCTGCCGCCTCCGCAAATCTTCGATGTCTATCTCGACGACGAGAAGACCGAGGTGCTCGAACGCAGCACCGGCCTGTTCCGCCCGTTCGACAAGCAGCTCGAACAAACCGTCCGTGCCGTGGCGGTGGACGACTTGCGCCGCGCCGCCCGCAACAACGGAATCCTGAAGGAGGCGGACGACCGCGCGCGCGATCAACTCCGCGCACTGCTGCGCCAGCTTGGTTTCGCCGAGGTGGAAATCAACTCGCAGTGAAGTCGGTAGGAGCCGACGTGAGGAGGCTCACTCTTCATTCGGGGAATAAATGGAGCCTACTCACGTCGGCTGCTACGAAGACGCGACCGCACCGCTCAACCCTTCACGCGCTTGTCCGGCGGAGGCGAGACTTCGCGCAAATCCTCAGGATGCGTCGAGCTGTGAAACTTTTGGTGGGCGGCGCTGCCGTTGCCGAAGCGCGCGCGCAGTTCCATCAGCATCAGGCCGAGCGACTTCGCCGGCCGCTGCGGGCGGGCGTCGGTCAGCTCGACTCGGATGGTCACTTTGTTTGGCATCGTGTGCGTGCGCTTGGGTTTGCGAAGTTGCAAGTGCCGTGCCATGTCGTGCTCGCGGTTGAGAATTCCCCCACCGCTGCCAATCTTGCCCAACTCCGGCGCGCGCGAAAGGGGCCATCGACGAGAACCTGCTTGGCAGTGCCGGGGCCTTTTGTTCAACTGGCCGCGCCTTAATGAAACAATTGCGCCCGCTCTGCCTGCTGCTTCTGGCCCTCACGCGGGCGCTTTCCGGCGCGGCGCAGACCAACGACACCCCGATTGAGGCCGAGTCGTTGCGGGGACAATTCTCCTACGACCTCCGCACCGGACTCGCGATTTACACCAACGGCGTCGTCTTCCGTTACTCGAATGTTGTCCTGACTGCGGACAGCGCGAGTCTCAATCAGGACACTGGCGAAGCGCGTGCCTTGGGTAATGTGGTGCTCAACCGCGCCGGCGAACTCTGGCGGGCCGCCACCCTCCGCTACAACTTCAAGACCGGCGAAATGGGCGCCGACGAGTTCCGCCTCGGCCTGTCGCCGTTCTTCACCGAGGGGCGCAGCTTCTCCGGCACATTGTCCAACAGTCTCTACACGACAACCGATTCCTTCGTCACCACCGACGACGTGGCCGATCCCGGCTATCGCGTCCGTGGCAAGTCCATGACGGTCGTCCCTGGCAAGTATGTCGAGCTGCGCAACGCCACCGTTTACCTGGGCGAGGTACCGGTGTTCTACTGGCCTTACTACCGGCGCAATCTTTACCTCCACCCGAACTTCATCGTGCTGACGCCGGGGTATCGCAGCCTTTACGGCCCATACTTGCTCAGCGCGTATCACAAGTACTGGAGTTCAAACCTCATGACCGAGTTCCACGTCGATTATCGTGTCAACCGCGGCGTCGGCATCGGCCCGACCGTCCGCTACGATCTTGGCGCCGCCGGGCACGGCACGATCGACTATTACTTCACCAAGGACGACGAACCCGGCACCAACGTCGTCACCGGCGTTCCCATCCATGAAGTCCGCCAGCGCGTCGCTTTCACCCACGACGCGACGCTCGGCACGAACTTCTACGCGAAGGCCGTCATTAACTATCAAAGCGACCCGCAGATCATCCGCGACTTCTTCGAGTCCGAATACCGCCGCAACCGCCAGGCCGCCTCATTCTTCGAAGTCAGCAAGTTCTGGCCGGACTATAGTCTCAGCCTCGTGGCGCAACCGCGCGTCAACAACTTCTTCGAGACCCTCGAACGCCTGCCCGATGTGAAACTCACCGCCGCGCGTCAGCAACTCGGCCCAGTGCCGGTTTTCTACGAGGGCGAAAACTCCATCGGCTACTTCCGCTACGAGACCAACGCCACACCGCGCTACTCCGCGTGGCGCGCGGACAGTTTCCACCAGCTTCTCTATCCGCAGACCGCCTTCGGCTGGCTGATCATCACGCCACGCGCCGGCGGACGCTTCACGCATTACAGCGAGGTGGACGGCTTCGGCGCCACGACCAACGCGCAGGACCGCTGGGTGTTCAACACCGGCGCTGAACTTTCCTTCAAGGCCTCGCGCGTGTGGCGCGACGCGACCAACAGCCTGCTCCACGTGGACGGCCTGCGCCACATCGTCGAGCCGATGGTGAACTACGCCTACGTCCCGACGCCCAACAAACGGCCGCTCAATCTTCCGCAGTTCGATACCATGCTGCCGTCGCTGCGCCCGTTGCCCATCGATTTCCCGCGCATCAATGACCTCGACTCCATCGACAGCGAGAACGTCGTGCGCCTCGGGCTCCGCAACAAACTCCAGACCAAGCGCGCCGGACAGCTCGACAACCTCGTCGATTGGGACGTGTTCACCGACTGGCGCCTCAAGCCCAACGCCGGCCAGCAGACCTTCGGCGACCTCGTCTCCGCAATGGACTTCAAGCCACGCTCGTGGCTCACGGTGAATTCCGAAGTCCGCTACGGCATCAACGACGGCGTGTTGCGCGAGGCCAACCACGAGTTGTTCCTCCAGCCCGGCAGCGCGTGGAGCGTCGCGCTCGGCCACCGCTACTTTCGCGACGACCCCACGTTTGGCCCCGACTCCGCGCACAATCTGCTGACGAGCAGCCTCTACTGGCGCCTCAACGAGAACTGGGCCGTGCGCATCACCCACCGCTTCGAGGCTCGCGACGGCACGCTCGAAGACCAGTATTATACGATCTATCGCGACCTCCGCAGTTGGACCGCCGGGCTGACCTTCCGCGTGCGCGATGATCGCACCGGCCCGACGGATTTCTCGGTCGCACTGGCGATCTCCCTCAAAGCCTTCCCCCGTTATCGCGTCGGCAGCGACCGGGATGAACCTGCGAGTCTTCTCGGATATTGACGCGGTTGAACCAGACGCGCCGGAGTGATTCGCCTACCCAGTAGTTCTCCACCACTATTGCAGCCCGATGCGATAGAAGCGCTGGCCCACGGACAAGCCGCCGGTGAGCGAGCCATCGTCAATCCACTGGCTCACGTTGGTGGCCGGCGCAGTCAGGCTCGGCGAAAGGATGAATCCAGTGAAACCACTGCTGAGGTTGGTGGTGTGTTCAACGCGGTAATTCTTTCCGGCCACCGACTGGAACTGGATGACGACGTGGCTGGAAGCGTTTTGCGCGATCGAGGTGATTTCCAGGTAAACGCCCGAATCATTCGGATTGGTGCCAGCGGCCTGCTCCTGCAAGTCGCCCTGACCGTCGCCGTCGGTGTCCGTGTAGGTCACGCCGCCAAGGATGAAGCTGGTGGCATTGGTGGTGACGGCGAAGCTGGCGAGGTTGTTGGTGAGGCTCACGCGGCCACCACTGATGTTGGTGAAGCTGCCGCTGGAGGAACCGAAGGAGACGAGGGTGAAGCTGTTGGTTGGGGCGGGCAGGAAGTTATTGATGAGCGAGAGGCTGAGCGTGCCAGCAAGTTGGATGAAGCTGGTGACGTTCAGCACGTCGTATTGATTCGTGGCAATGAGACCGCCGATCTCGAAGCTCATCATGGAGCCGTTCGTCAGGAACAAGCTGCCGTTGATGCGAATGCTGCCGGCAGAGTTGCCGGGGGCAATCGTACCGCGATTGGTCACGCTGCCGATGATCGTTCCGTTGCCCGCGACGGTGGCGTTGCTGACAATGACGAGGCCGTTGGCGAACGAGTGCAGGTTGCTGGCCGTGCCACTCATCCGGTAGGTGGCGTTGCTCGTGCCGTTGCCCACGGTGAACAGTGCGCTATTGCTCACCGTGCTGCTGCGGACGTTGAAGGTGCCGCCGTTGAAGGTGAAGCCGCTTTGCGCGCCGTTGGTCAGGAGCAAGCGGTCCGCCTCAATCAGGCCGGCGTTGAGCACGTTGGTGCCGCGGCGGATGTCCAGGACGGCGGTCCCTCCGGCATTGGTTACACGCAGGGTGCCGCCGTCCACCGTCACGCGGTTGTTCGCGGAATTGGTGGTGGCACCCACAAAGGCATTGGCCGCCTGGACTGTCCCGCTATCGCTTACCACCAACTGGTTGCCGCTGCCGTCGTTGCCAACGTTAAGACTGGTGCTGCTCCACAGGGAGCCTGCGCCCGTCACCGTCGCCACGTTGTTGCTCGCGTTGGAATTCCGGCCGATGTTACCGATGCCGTTCCAGACCGTCCCGCCATTGGAGACAACCAACTGGTTGCCGCTGCCGGAGTTGCCGACATAGAAGGTGCTGCTGTTGCTCCACAGCGAGCCCGCGCCGGTGACCGTCGCCACGTTGTTGCTCGCGCTGGAACCGAAGCCGATAGAGCCGAAGCCGCCGCTCAGGACCGTCCCGCCATTGGAGACAATCAACTGGTTGCCACTGCCGGAGCCGCCGACGCGGACCTCGACGCTGTTGCTCCACAGCGAGCCCGCGCCCGTCACCGTCGCCAGGTTGTATTTCGCGGTGGAATTGCCGCCGATGAAGCCGGTGGCGTTCTCAACCGATCCGCCGTCGCTGGCCACCAACTGGTTGCCGCTGCCGGAGTAGCCGACATAGAGGTCGCTGTTGCTCCACAGCGAGTTCGCGCCGGTGACCGTCGCCACGTTGTTGCTCGCGATGGAATTGAGGCCGATGAAGCCCAAGCCGCCGCTCAGGACCGTCCCGCCATTGGAGACAACCAACTGGTTGCCGCTGCCGGACTCGCCGACGCGGATGTCGCTGCTGTTGGTCCACAGCGAGTTCGCGCCGGCGACCGTCGCCACGTTGTTGCTCGCGAGAGGATTGGCGCCGATGTAGCCGAGGCCACCGGCCTGGACCGTCCCTCCGTTACTGATGATCAATTGGTTGCCGCTGCCGGAGCTGCCGACGTAAAGGTTGGAACTGCTGCTCCATAGGGAGCCCACACCGGCCACCGTCGCCATGTTGTTGTTCGCCTGAGAATTGGCGCCGATGTAGTCGAGGCCGCCGGCTCGGACCGTCCCCCCGTTACTGATGATCAACTGGTTGCCGCTGCCGGAGTTGCCGACATAGAGGTCACTGCTGTTGGTCCACAGCGAGCCCGCGCCGGTGACGGTCGCCACGTTGTTGTTCGCAGTGGGATTAAAACCGATGTAGCCGACGACGTTCTGGACCGTCCCGCCGTTGCTGACCACCAACTGGTTGCGGCTGCCGGACTCGCCGACGCGGATGTCGCTACCGTTGTTCCACAGCGAGCCGGTGCCGCTCACCGTCGCCACGTTGTTGCTGGCCGTGGCGTTCGTGCCGAGATAGCTCACGCCGCTCACGCTCAAGGTGCCGCCGTTGGTGATGAAGAGCTGGTTGCCGGTGGGCGCCGTGTTCGCGCCCAGTGTGAAGCCGCTGGCGGCTGTCAACGGAACGCCGCTCCGCACGTCGAGCGTCGCCGACACGGTGCCGCTGGCGCCGACCACAAAGGCCTGCCCGTTGGAAATCGTGCCGCCGCGCGTGAGGAGCGTGCCGCCGTTGAAGGTGAAGACGCTTTGCGAACCGTTGGTCAGGAGCAGCCGGTCCGCTTCGATGAGGCCGGCGTTGAGCACGTTGGTGCCGTGGCGGATGTCCAGCACGGCGGTGCCTCCGGCATTGGTCACGCGCAACGTGCCTCCGTCCACCGTCACGCGGTTGTTCGCGGAATTCGTGGTGGCCCCCACAAAGGCATTGTCCGCCTGAACCGTCCCGCCGTTGCTGACCACCAACTGATTGCCGCTGCCGTCGTTGCCAACGTTAAGAGTGCTGCTGTTGCTCCACAGCGAGCCGGTGCCGGTCACGGTCGCCACGTTGTTGCTGCCGAAAAGCCAGCCGATGTAGCCGGTGCCGCCGTTCTGGACCGTCCCGCCGTTGCTGACCAGCAACTGGTTGCCGCTGCCGACGTAGCCGACGTAGAGGTTGGAGCTGCTGCTCCACAGCGAGTTTGTGCCGGTCACCGTGGCCAAGTTGTTGTTCGCGGTGGAAAAAACGCCGATGAAGCCGGCATTGATCCGGACCGTCCCGCCGTTGCTAACCACCAACTGGTTGCCGCCGCCGGAATAGCCGAGCTCGAGGTGGCTGCTGTTGGTCCACAGCGAGCCCGCGCCGCTCACCGTCGCCACGTTGTTGCTGGCCGTCGAGCTCGCGCCGAGATAGCTGAAGCCGGCCACACTGAAGGTGCCGCCATTGGTGATGAAGAGCCGGTTGCCCGCCGGTGCCACGTTCTCGCCCAGCCTGAAGTCGTCCTCGGCCGTCAGCGCCACGCCGCTCCGCACGTCGAGGGTGGCTTGGTTGGTGC
This sequence comes from Verrucomicrobiia bacterium, assembly GCA_036522715.1. GTDB lineage: Bacteria > Verrucomicrobiota > Verrucomicrobiia > Limisphaerales > JACQFS01 > DATDFH01. The sequence goes on along the minus strand of DATDFH010000269.1, from coordinate 4,485 downwards.
CGCTGGCGCCGACCACGAAGGTCTGGCCGTTGGAGATGGTGCCGCCGCGCGTGATGAGCGTGCCGCCGTTGAAGGTGAAGACACTTTGCGCGCCGTTGGTCAGCAGCAGCCGATTCGCCTCGATGAGGCCGGCGTTGAGGACATTAGTTCCTCGGCGGATGTCCAGCACGGCGGTGCCTGGGCCATTGGTCACGCGCAAAGTGCCGCCGTCCACCGTCACGCGGTTGTTTGTGGAACTGGTGTTGCCGCCCACAAAAATGTTGACCGCCCGAACCGTCCCGCTGTTGGAGACCACCAACTGGTTCCAGCTGCCGGAGTCACCTACGGTAAGGCTACTGTTCATGCTCCACAGCGAGTTCGCGCCAGTGACCGTCGCGGCGTTGTTGCTCGCGGCTGGATTGAAGCCGATGAAGCCGTTGATGCTCCGGACCGTCCCGCCATTGGAGACCACCAACTGGTTGCCGCTGCCGGTAAAGCCGACGTTAAGACCACCGCTGTTGGTCCACAGCGAGCCGGTGCCGCTCACCGTCGCCACGTTGCTGCTCGCAGAGGAATTGTCGCCAATTGTGCCCAAGGTGTTCCGGACCGTCCCGCCACTGCTGACCAACAACTGGTTGCCGCTGCCGGAGCTGCCGACGGTGAGACTGCCGCTGTTGCTCCACAGCGAGCCCGCGCCAGTGACCGTCGCCACGTTGTTGTTCGCGTTGGAATTGTTGCCGATGAAGCCGGAGCTGTTCCGGACCGTCCCGCCATTGCTGACCACCAACTGATTGCCGCTGCTGACGTTCCCCACGTAGAGGTTGGAACTGCTGTTCCACAGCGAGCTAGTGCCGCTGACGGTCGCCACGTTGTTGCTCGCAGTGGAAGTGAAGCCGATATGGCCAAGGGTGTTCTGAACCGTCCCGCCGCTGCCGACCACCAACTGGTTGCCGCTGCCGACGTTGCCGACGTAGAGGTCGCCGCTGTTGTTCCACAGCGAGTTCGTGCCAGTCACCGCTGCTACGTTGTTGTTCGCGTTGGAAAAGGTGCCGATGTAGCCGTCGCTGTTCCGGACCGTCCCACCATTGGAGACCACCAACTGGTTGCCGCTGCTGCTGGCGCCGATGTTGAGTTCGCTGCTGTTGCTCCACAGCGAGCCCACGCCGGTCACCGTCGCCACGTTGTTACTCGAGTTGAAATTATAGCCGATTGCGCCGAAGCCATTCTGGACCGTCCCGCCGTTGCTGACCACCAGCCGGTTGCCGCTGCGGTCGTAGCCGACGTAAAGGCTGCCGCTGCTGCTCCACAGCGAGTTCGTGTCGGTCACCGTCGCCGCGTTATTGCTCGCGTTGAAATTGACGCCGATGATGCCTTGGGCGCCAAAGACCGTCCCACCGTTGGAAACCACCAACTGGTTGCCGCTGCCGAAGTTTCCGAGGTAAAGGTCGCTGCTGTTGCTCCAGATGGAGCCGGCGCCGCTCACTGTCACCACGTTGTTGCTCGCGGTGGAACCGTAGCCGATGTAGCCGATGCGATTGGCGACCACCGCTCCGTTGCTGATCACCAGCCGGTTGAACGCACCGTTGAGGCCCACGTAAAGGTCGCCCCCGAGGAACCAGCGGCTGTTCGTCCCGGTCAGCCAGACGTAGTTGGAGTTGGCGCCGGTGTTTTGACCGATCACGCCATCGAACGCGTTGGTGAGCAATGCGCTGTTGGTGAGGATGAGGCCGGTAAAGGAGCCGTTGGTGCCCACGGTCACGGTGCCGGTGAAGGAGTTGGTGACGTTGTTGAGCGTGTTCGTCGCGCCGTCGGCCACGACCTGCGCGCGCAGCGGCAGCGCGCCCAGCAGCGGCAGCGCAAGGACGAGGGTCCGGCAGGACGCGATAAAGAATCCGTGCTGCATACAGGCGCTTTCTCCCTCTCGAAAGCGGCCAATCAGTCTGAGTCAGCCTGAGTGGCTGGATGAAAGAAGGTGTTGGCTGGGCGGCAGTGAACCAAGAAGCATCGGCGCGGGCAAGGAGATTTTCCCCGTGGAATCCGGCCGATTCGCAAGACTAAGCGCCCGCAGCGGTTCCATACCACCCCCGAACTTATCTTTTTAGAGAGACCGTATTTGTCTCACCGCCGCGCGCACACTGGCGCGGATGAACACCTCCACTCCAACGCCCCGGCGTCGCCGGGTGCCCACCAAAGAACATCACCCCTTCGTGCTCGCGCTGGGCGCGGTGCTGCGCCGGCAGCAGCGGCGGCGCGGCCCGTCGGACACGGCGCTGGGCGCCCATGCGGGCGTGGCCACCGCCACCGTCGGCAACTTCTTCGACGGGTTCTGCGACTCGAAGATCAGCACGGTGTGGCGGCTGTGCCGGCGGCTGCGGCTGGACATCGTCACGGCGATGCGCCGCGCGCAGCAGGGCATGGCGCGCCGTCGCCGGGGCGCGCGCTCGCGTTTAATCCATTAAACTCACACCCCGCCGCCGCCGCGTGCTTTGCTCGGCGGCATGACAGCAACCACGCCAACGACGAACCCGGAGGTGCCGGGTTCGGTTCGGAGTCCCGCCTTCAGGCGGTCCCCGGAGATGGTGGCACCCCGACCGCCTGAAGGCGGGACTCTGAACGGCGCGGGTGCATCGCCGAACCGGTCAGCGACGGTGAAACTGCGTTGGCGGCACGTTTTCACGGTAACCAGGCTGATCACGGTTATCTCCGAGGCATCTGTGGAGGCAATTCCAGCGACCGCCACGCCGTCTCCGACGCCCCCTTTTGAAAAGGGGGCGACCGCCACGCCGTCTCCGACGCCCCCTTTTGGAAAGGGGGCGACCGCCATTGCGTCGGGGACACCCGACGCATCCAAAAGGCGCAACGAGGCATCAGCGATGGGGAGCGCGGGCGTCCCGCCCGCCGTTTTCGGCGTCCCGCCGAAAACCTCCGGACGGAAACCTTCCGCCAACCAGTCGGCGAGACGCCGACCGGAGCGACCGGGACGGTCGCGCTCCCCAATTGCAACTGCGCCGTCCCGGCTGAGAGCCGCCCCGTGACGACCTGGAACCAGTTCCTCTGGAACTCCGGCGCTCTTTGGGGTCCGCTGGTTGTTCCGCCCGGTTTTTCCGTAATCCACAAACACAAAACCAAACGCATGAAACGACAAGAGTATTACCCCCAGCGTGTCGATGCCCAACCCGAGTGGCTGGGGAACTTCGCCGACAAACTCCTCACCTACGCCGCCACGCTCGGCGTCACCAACGCCCGGCGCGACGCCATCGTGCTGGATTGCCTCTGGCTCATCTACCTCATCGGCTCGTGGGCGCCCGCCGCCCGCGCCTGGTCCGAATCGGTCACCGACGTCATCGCCGACGCCGAGAAGGGCGCCGGCTCGGCGGCGATGGTGTTGCCCGTGTTCACCGCGCCGCCCTTGCCGCCGGCGATGGCCCCGCTGCCCGCCACCGTGCCCGTCGCGCCCGGCGGGCTGGACCGCATCTTCAAGCTGGTCAAGGACCTCAAGAACGCCCCCGCCATCACCGACGCCATCGCCACCGAGATGGGCATCGTGGGCGACGAGGAATCGCCGGACACCAATCCCATTCCCAAGTTCAGCCTCAAGGTCGAGCAGGGGCCGAGCTGCCAGTGCGTGACCATCCGCTTCTTCAAATACGGCCGCACCGGGGTTTATATCGAGAGCCGCCGCAATGGCGGCGCGTGGGAGTTCCTCGCCTCGCCCGTGCACAGTCCGTTCACCGACGCGCGCGTGCTGCTGGCCGCCGGCGCGCCCGAAATCCGCGAGTACCGCATGCGCTACCTCGTCGGCAACGTCCCCACCGGCGACTGGACCGACGTGGCGAAAGTCACTGTTGCCCCTTGAACCCAATGCGGAATGCGGAGTGCGGAATGCGGAATAGTTCCGAGCCGCGCCCTGCCGTTCCGCATTCCGCATTCAACATTCCGCATTTGAATTATGGCTTACGATCCCAACCTCCCTCAGGAAAACACGCCGGCCGATGCCGCGCAGATGCGCGACCAACTCAGCGGCCTGCACGACGAAATCACCGCCATCCCCAAAGGCGACCCCGGTGACAAAGGGGACAAAGGCGAGCAAGGCGAGACGGGGCCGATTGGCCCGCCGGGCGAGGTGACGCAGGCCGCGTTGGACGCTGGGATTGCCGACACGGCGAAGAACATCAACGCGATCAGCACGCTCGTCTGGGAACCCAACGACTCGCCCACCGCCGACGACCTGCGCACCATCCGCGACAAGATCAACGAGGTGATCAACGGGCTGCACCGGTGAGGGCAATCGGGCGTGAGTGCCGGGGACACGCAGAAGCTCCGCTGCGCGATTGACCGGCCCCGCGGCATTTGCGACGCTGCGCCCATGCCAGAGGAAGCCGGCGCAAATCCACCTGTGGAGATCACGCGCCGTGTGTTCGCCCTCGTCGCCGCGCTGCTTTGCGCGATGGCCGTACCGGCGCCGCACGCCAACGCCGCCGCGTTCGGCGAGCCGCTCTGGACCAA
>DATDFH010000268.1:0-8806 GCA_036522715.1 Verrucomicrobiia bacterium | reverse complement strand
GTCCGTCTGCGCGACGTGGGGCGCGCCGAGGCAGGTGCCGAGGACTACCGCACCATCGCGCGCGCCGGCGGCAAGCCGTGCGTGTTCCTCGGTGTCGTCAAACAGGCGAAGGCCAACACCGTCAGCGTCGCGCGTGGCATCCGCGAGGAAACGGCCGCTGTCCGCGGGACGCTGCCGCAGGGCTGCGATTTCTGGGTCGCCTACGACGCGAGCGTGTACGTCGAGAAGGCGATCCACGAAGTCTGGAACACGCTCGGCTTTGCGTTCGTGCTCGTCGTGCTGATCATCTTTGTCTTCCTGCGCAACTTCCGCTCGACGCTCATCCCGACGGTGGCCATTCCGGTCTCGATCATCGGCACGTTCGCGGTGCTCCACCTCTTCGGCTACTCCATCAACATCCTCACGATGCTCGCGCTGGTGCTGGTCATCGGCATCGTCGTCGATGACGCCATCGTGGTGCTCGAAGCGATCTACCGCCACATCGAGGAGGGGATGCCGCCGATGAAGGCCGCGTTCAAGGCGATGGAGGAAATCAGCTTCGCGGTCATCGCGATCACCATTTCGCTCGTCGCCGTGTTCGCGCCGCTGGCGTTTCAGAAGAGCACCACCGGCCGGCTGTTCATCGAGTTCGCCGTGGCGGTATCGGGTTCGGTCATCATCTCGGCGTTCGTCGCGTTGACGCTTTCACCCGCGATGGCGGCGCGCGTGCTCAAACCCATCGAAGGCTTGAAGCACGGCGCGCTCTTCAACTTCTTCGAGCGCGGCTTCGACTGGCTGGCGGCAACCTACGCGCGCATGTTGCGCTGGTCGTTGCGGCGTCGTGTGGTGCTGGTGCTGGTGACGCTCGCCACGCTGGTCGTGATGGTGCTCACTTATGTGGGATTGGAGCAGGACTTCCTGCCCATCGAGGACAAGGGCCGCATGTTCTGCATCGTGCTCACGCCCAACGGCTCGACCAGCGAGTTCACCGACCGGCAATTGCAGAAGGCCGAGCGCATCATCGCCGCGGTGCCCGAGGTCGCGACCTACGGCGCGATCGTGGCGCCGGCATTTGCCGGGCCGGGCCAGGCTAACCTCGGCATCATCTTCGTGCGGTTCAAGGATTGGAGCGAACGCAAGCGCTCCGTGCAGGAGCTGGTTTACATGCCGGGCGGCGTGCAGCAGCGGTTCTTCAACGAAGTCGAGGGCGCGCTGGCGTTTCCGACGTTGCCGCAGGCCATCGAGACGAGCTTTCGCGCGGCGAAGTTCGAGCTGAACCTGCAACACCAGGACCTCGATGCGTTGAGCAAGGTTTCGCAGGACATCGCGAACAAGATCCGCGGGATGAACAACCTCCGCAACGTCCGCGTGGGCTTCGAGGTGGACAAGCCCGAGTTGCGCGTGAGCATCGACCGCAGCCGCGCCGCCACCCTGGGCGTGAGCATCGAGGACGTGTCGCGCACGATGCAGATTCTCTTCGGCGGCCTCGACCTCAGCCGCATCAAGGTGGGCGGCAAGGAATACTTCGTCATGGCGCAGCTCGCGCGCGAGTCGCGCCTCACGCCGCAGGATCTCGACCGGATTTTCGTCCGCAATGCGAAGGGTGAATTGATCCAGCTCAGCAGCGTGGTCACGCGCACCCAGGGCGCGGCGCCCAATTCGATCAACCACTACAGCCGGATGCGCAGCGCCAGCATCAGCGCGTCGCCCGGCGCGGTGCCCATCGGCACGGTGGTCAAGGAGGTCGAGGCGATGCTCGCGCGCGAACTGCCCGCGGGCTTCCTCTACGCGTGGGGCGGTGACGCCAAGAACCTGCGCGAAGCCAGCACCGAGGTGTGGTGGGTGCTCGGCCTCGCGGCAATCATCGTTTACATGACGCTCGCGGCGCAATTCGAAAGCCTCGTGCATCCGCTGACCGTCATGCTCGCGCTGCCGCTGGCGGGCATCGGCGCGTTCGGCTTGCTGTGGCTGCTCGACTTCGGCGGCAAGATGGGCCTCTACCCGCCGATCCCGGCGATGAACATCAATCTCTTCAGCCAGATCGGCCTCGTGCTCCTCATCGGCCTCGTGACCAAGAACTCCATCCTGCTCGTCGAATTCGCCAACCAGCGCGTTGCCGCCGGCGACGACTCGCACGCGGCGATGATCCAGGCCGGCCGTGTGCGCCTGCGGCCGATCCTGATGACGGCGTTCTCGACCATCGCGGGCATTCTGCCCATCGCCATCGGCTTCGGTGCGGGCGCGGAAAGCCGCCGGCCGATGGGCGTGGCCGTCGTGGGCGGGATGCTCACCAGCACGTTCCTCACGCTCTTCGTCATCCCGGTGGTCTATACGCTCTTCAGCGATCTCGCCGGTGCCTTCCGTCGCCGGCCGGCGAGCGTGCCCGTGGAGCCGGCAACCGTCGGCAAGTGATCTTGCGGCGGCGAAGGTGAAACAGTCAGGAGTGACCCCGCCGGGTCAGGATTCCCAAACCGTGTGTCAGGCGCGGCAAATCCAGCGCAAGGAACCGGAGACCGTACGCAAGGAATCCGTGATCGTGTACGCGGAACCACAGATCGTGTCCAAGACCTGAGAGATTGTGTACGTGGCGTGGGAAATCGCGTACGTGGCGTGGGAAATCGCGTACGTGGGCTGGGAGATCGCGTACGTGGGCTGGGAGATCGCGTACGTGGAATTGGAGACCGCGTACGTGGAATTGGAGACCGCGTACGTGGAATCACAGACTGCGTACGTGGAATCCGAAATCGCGGTCAAGGAATGCAAAACTCGATGATTCGGCCACGCTCCGAAGGCGTGGTCTTTGCGTCCGAAGTGCCTCTTTTGCAGGAAATTGCCCCAAATCGGCCCGCCGCAGATGCAACTTGACCCCTCCGACCCGCTTCTGGCCAAAAAGAGCCACACCATCAACCGATGGGAACCCCCAATTGTGCCTCTATTCGACCCCGCCTAGCCTGCCGCCGACTCGTTCATCGGCCACGTCCCGCGAGCCGGCTTCACCATCGAATAGATTTTCAACCTCACGAAAATCGACCGCTAGTTTCTGGTGCAGATTAAGGAGATTGGGGATCTCGAAGAAGAACTTGCCGGGAAAGAAGAAGTAACACCGACGAAGGGAATCACCGCTTCACGCTGATTTTCTGAACGGAGTTGGAAGCGTAATTCCAAAGGAAAAACGTTTGCGGCAATTCGCTTTTCCAGCCTGACCCTTCGTAATATGGAAAAACTACTTCCTGACGTTCGGTATCCCAAAGGTCGTCCAAGGTAAACGCGGATATTCTGCCCGAATGCAATGTTTCCCCGCGCATACTTATCAATTTCACTTCGTCCTCGGTGCCATTGCCTGCGAGTCGACGGGATAGGAGCAGGACCTTGCCATCGACCGACTCTGCATCGACAAACTTCTCCCAGTTACGGTCAAGTGGAATTGACCAACGTTCAGCATTTCCGTTTGTCGAGAAAACCTCGACTACGAAGTTTGATGACGTGACGTAGCTCGGTGATTCGATTTGCGGCAGCAGAACAAGGAATTGCTTATCCTCGGTCAGAACACCTTTCAGCCGCCCATATTGGAATCGTTCCAGAACTCTTTCCCATGCTGGCCGGGCCACGACTTTTGGCTCACCGGTGCGCGCCGAAAGCGTATCCAAGATCACCGTCTTACCGTCGATCAAAGTCAGGCTTGCCGTCCTTGAACGGTTGAACAACCGCGCAGCCGGGAACGGTCCGGAAATATCTTTGGCCGCTTTCGGATCAAACAGCGTGCATTGTCCATCTGATTCTAAAGGTCGAAGTTTGTGAATCAGAAGATCACTGCGACCGATCAGAGCGAACGAGTGATGGTAACCGCCTCCCATCCGCAGAAATTCCTTTTTGCGCACCGAGGGAGTCGCTTCGTTAAGGGAGGGAAACTCCATCAAAATCCATTCCTGTCCTGACATTGTCCCGCCGCCGTGGAGGCTCATCGCTGGTGTCACGTAGTGGGCGCGGTTGACAATTATGCGCAGCTCGCCATTCAGCCACTGAGTATCATTGAATGTCTCAGCGATGGAAGTTGCAGCGGTGGAATTTCGATTGCAGCCCATGAGCGCAACCCCTATTGCACCCGCTGCGAACAGGCACATGACAGATTGAGGAATCATTTTCAGCGAAAGGACTCTAACGGAGAGGCGCACAGTTTCAACCCCCCCCGATTAAACAGCGGCGCGCGTGAACGGGTCAGTCCCTTGATACAGTTTCAGAAACGTTCTCCCTCATGCCGGCCCCTTCACCCCGGAGCGGGATAATCATACACCGTCGCGCTCAATGGCCCTCAGATTCCAGTGTCACGCGCGTCGAGAACATGGTTGGCGGGAGAATGGCAGATGGCAAATGAGAGATGGCAAAGCTCCGTTGCGCAGTGGCCGATTGCGAAGAGCCGGCCGCGCTTCCGTCCTGCCTTTTGCCATCGGCCATCTTCTCCGCGTCCGGTTAAATTTACCCTCGCCTCGCGCCGTCCATTCGTGCGTTCATTCAATGACCATGACGTTTCCTCCGCTGCCACCGCGCCTGCCCGCCGCGCTTGCACTTGCGCTGCTGGCAGCCTCGTGCTCGCCGTCCGCCGGTCCCAAATCGGCCGGGACGGAGAAGCCGCGCGCGGTGCAGGTCGCGCTCGTGGAACTGCGGGGCATGGAACGCGCGCTGCCCGTAAGCGGCACACTGGCCGCGCATGAACAAGCCCTGTTGAGCGTGAAGGTGCCGGGTCGCCTCGCCACCGTGGCGGTGGACCTCGGCAGCGTGGTGCGGCGCGGCGATTTGCTGGCGCGCATCGAGCCGCGCGATTACGAGCTGCTTCTCCAACAGGCCGCCGCCGCGCTCGCCCGCGCGCGCGCCGCCGTGGGCCTGCCGCTCGATGGCAGCGACGACCGGTTTGAATCCGAAACCACGAGCGTGGTCCGCGAAGCCAAGGCGGTGCTCGACGAAGCCACTTCCAATCGGGCGCGTTTGCGCAACCTCTCCAAGTCCGGCATCGCGTCGCAGGCCGATCTCGACACGGTGGAATCCACCTACACCGTGGCATTGAATCGCTTCGAGGGCGCCCGCGAGGAGATCAAGCGCCGGCAGGCCGACCTGGTCCAGCGCCGCGTGGAGCATGACATCGCCGCGCAGCAACTCGCCGACACCGCGATTGCGGCGCCGTTCGACGGCGCGGTGGGCCAGCGCACCGTGGGCGTGGGCGAATTCCTCGAGGCCGGCGCGCCGGTGTTGACGATCGTGCGCACCGATCCGTTGCGGTTGCGGCTGGAGATTCCCGAACGCGAATCCTCCGGCGTCCGCGCGGGCCAGCGCGTGCGCTTGCACGCCGAGGGCGTGGAGCGCGTTCACACCGGCGAACTCGCCCGCATCAGTCCGCTCGTCACCGAACATGCGCGCGTGGTAATGGCCGAAGCGGACATCAAAAACGACGGTTCGCTCCGCCCCGGCCTGTTCGCCCGCGCTGAGATTGTGCTGATCGAACGCGAGGACGTGCTGGCCATCCCGGACAAGGCGCTGATCACATTCGCCGGTTTGGAAAAAGTAATCGTGGCGAAAGCTGGCCGTGCGCAGGAGAAGACCGTCACGACCGGACGGCACGCCGATGGGTGGGTGGAGATCGTGCGCGGTTTGGAGCGGGGCGAACAGGTCGTGCTCTCGCCGGGCAACCTGCGCACGGGGCAGGCGATCGAAATCGGCGCGGCCGCTTCGCAGCCGGGCACCGAATCGGCGGCCACGACGCATTGAGCGATGCAGAAGCTTGCCGAGATTTGCATCCGCCGGCCGGTCTTCGCCTCGATGATCGTGCTCTCGCTGGTCGTCGTGGGCGCGGCGAGTTACTTCAAGCTGGGCGTGGACAAGATTCCGCCGGTGGATTTGCCAACGGTTCGCGTGAGCGCGCGCCTGCCCGGTGCGTCGCCCGCCGAGATGGAGGCGCAGGTCGCCCAGCCGATCGAGGAGGCGATCAATTCCGTCGCGGGCATCAAGGAACTGCGCTCGATCAGCGCCGCCGGCTCGACCTTCATCATCGTCACCTTCGAGCTGGACCGCGAGATCGAGTCCGCGACGCAAGACATCCGCGACCGCATCGCCACCGTTCTTCGCGATCTGCCGCGCGAGATGGACCCGCCGATCGTGACCAAGGCCGACAGCGACATTTCGCCGGTGCTCACGCTGGCGTTGACCGGCCCGCGGGCCGCGCGCGAACTCACCGAGCTGGCCGACAAGACCGTCAAGGTGCAGCTCGAACGCTCCTCCGGCGTCGGCGAGGTCGAGGTCATCGGCGGCTTGAGTCGGGCGATGAACATTTGGGTGGATGCAGACCGCCTCGCGGCCTACCAGATTCCGATCACCGACGTTCACTCCGCGATCCAGCGGCAGAACGCCGGCGTGGCCGGTGGCAACGTGACCGATTCCGTGCGCGAGAAGCCGTTGCGCACGCTCGGCCGCATCACGAGCGCGAAGGAGTTCAACGATCTCGTCATCACCACGCGCAACGGCACACCCATCCGCGTGCGCGACGTGGGCGGGGCCGAGGACGGCACGAAGGAAGTCCGCTCCATCGCGCGCCTCAACGGCGTGCCCACCGTCATCGTCGAAGTCCGCCGCCAATCCGGCGCAAACACCGTCGCGGTAATCGAGGGCGTGAAGGAAAAGCTGGCCGCCGTGCGCGCGCAGTTGCCGGGCGACGTGAAGCTGGAAATCCTCCGCGACCAGTCGCGTTACATCTACGAGGCGCTGCACGAAATCACGCGGCACCTCATCCTCGGCAGCATCCTCGCGAGCCTGGTGGTGCTGACGTTCATGCGCAACTGGCGCGCCACCGTCATCGCCGCCGTGGCGATCCCGACCTCGGTGATCTCGACCTTCGGGATGATGCGGTTGATGGGATTCACGTTGAACAGTGTCACGATGCTCGCGCTGGTGCTGATGGTCGGCATCGTGATCGACGACGCCATCGTGGTGCTCGAAAACATCTTCCGCTTCGTTGAGGAGAAGAAGATGAAGCCCTTCGACGCGGCCCGCGAGGCGACGGCGGAGATCGGCCTCGCGGTCATGGCGACCACGTTCAGCCTGGTGGTGATCTTCGTGCCGGTGTCGTTCATGTCGAGCATCTCGGGCCGGTTCCTCTTTCAGTTCGGCATCACGGCGGCGGCGGCGGTGTTGGTCAGCCTGCTGGTGTCATTCACGCTCACGCCGATGATGAGCGCGCGGCTGTTGCGCGCCGAGCGCAACGGCGAGGGCAAGACGCGGTCGCGCGGCGGGTTCTACCGACGCATCGATGCGAGCTATGGCCGCGCGCTCGCCTGGGCGATGGGGCACCGCTGGCTGGTGTTCACGCTAGCGACGCTGGTGGTCATTTCGTCGTGGCCGCTCTATCGCGTTGTCCGGCAGGAATACGTGCCGAGCAACGTGGACGAGGGCGAGTTCGAGTTGAACGTGACCGCACCCGAGGGCGCGAGCCTGGAGGCGATGACGGAGGTTGCCCGGCGCGTCGAGCAGGAGATCATGGGGATTCCGGGCGTGAAGTTCGTGCTCGGCAGCGCGGGCGGCGGCGGGATGATCAACATGGTCAACAACGCGCGCTTTCAAGTGGGCCTGGTGCCGCACGCGGAGCGCATCTTCACCTGGCGGCGTCTGCTTCAGTTGCCACCGTGGAAAGCGTTTCAAGGCAACCACAGCCAGCGCGAGATCGTTCAACAGGTGCGCGCGCGCCTCAAAAAGATCAGCGACATCCGCATCTCGGTGCGCAACCCGCAGACGTTCAGTCTCGGCGGGCCGAACTACGACGTGGATTTCGCGCTGCTCGGTCCTGACCTGGAATCGCTTTCGAAATACACCGAGCAACTACGCCAGCGCGGGACGGAGTTGGGTTTGTTGGACGCGGACACGACGCTCAAGCTCGACAAGCCGGAGTTGCGGGTGGAGATCGATCGCGAACGCGCGGCCAAGCTCGGGGTGGACGTGCAGCAAATCGCCGAGGCGCTGCGCATCATGGTGGGCGGCGACCCGCGCGTTTCCCGTTTCCGCGACACGAGCTTGAACGAGGATTACGACGTGCAACTGCGCTTGCGCGAAGGGCAACGCAACGATCTCGGGAGCATCTCGCGCCTGTTCGTGCCGCGCGAGGGTGGGGGACTGGTGCGGCTGGACAACGTGGTGCACGTGATCGAGGCCAAGACCGCGTCGCGCATCGACCGGTTGGACCGGCAGCGGCAGGTGAGCTTGCGCGCCGCCGTGGCGCCGGGCTACGCGCAGGCGGACCGCATCGCCGCCGTGCGCGAGGCGATCGAGGAAATGCACCTGCCGGCCGTCTATTCCACGCGCGTTTCGGGCAAGGCGCGCGAACTGGAGAGCACGTTCAACGAATTCCTCTGGGCGTTCGCGCTGTCGGTCGTGCTCATGTACATCATCCTCGCCTCACAGTTTGAGAGCGTGGTGCATCCGTTCACGATTTTGCTTTCACTGCCGCTCTCGGTGCCGTTCGCGCTTGTCTCGCTGTGGGCGACCGACCAGACCATCAACCTCTACTCGGCGCTGGGCATGCTCGTGCTCTTCGGCGTGGTGAAGAAAAACGCCATCCTCCAGATCGACCACATGAACCAGCTTCGCGCGAAGGGCATGGAACGACTGGCGGCCATCCTGCAGGCGAACCGCGACCGCCTGCGGCCGATCCTGATGACGACGTTCACCTTGATCGCGGGCATGATGCCGCTCGCGCTCGGCGCGGGTCCGGGTGCTGAGGAGCGCCGCGCGACGGCCATCGTCGTGATCGGCGGGCAGGCGCTGTGCCTGTTGCTGACGCTCGTGGTGACGC